>NZ_VISU01000008.1:0-266037 GCF_007827625.1 Micromonospora sp. CNZ297
CACAACCGCCCATGATCGACGGTGGCTGCACCCGTTCACACACCACACCAAGCCCCAGCTCAGCCAAGGTCAACATCCCCGGCTGGAGTACTAGGCATCGGAGACGACTCCAGAAGGGAATAGGCAATTGGGGAACGGCAAGGCTGTAATGGCGGCCGCCGCAATGACGGCATCGCTCATCGCCATTCCAATGGGCGCAAGCCCGGCAAAAGCCGATCCTGGCACCTGCGGGATCCGCCATGACTTCGGCACCAGCCAGGACGGCATCTATCAGTACATTGTACGTAACCAGTGCTCGCGCGTCGTCAATATGAAGATCCGCACCCAGGGGCACTGGCTATATTGCAAACCCGTGCCCGCCAACGGCTACGCTGGATGGGTGAGCATCTATTTCGACAATAATTGGATCATCGGCTACTGCTGATCGGTGCGGGCAGGTGCTCCGGATTTCACCGGCGCGGGGAGCGCCTGCCTGCACCTCCAAACTTCCCTACAGAACCTTGGCCAGGAACGCCTTGGTCCGCTCGTGCTGCGGCGCCGAGATCACCTCGCGCGGGTCACCCTGCTCGACCACCACACCGCCGTCCATGAACACCAGGTGGTCGCCCACCTCCCGGGCGAAGCCGATCTCGTGGGTCACCACGATCATCGTCATGCCGTCGCGGGCCAGGTCCTTCATCGTGTCCAGCACCTCGCCCACCAGCTCCGGGTCGAGCGCGCTGGTCGGCTCGTCGAACAGCATCAGCTTCGGCCGCATGGCCAGCGCCCGGGCGATCGCCACCCGCTGCTGCTGGCCGCCGGAGAGCTGACCGGGGTACGCGCCGAGCTTGTCGCCCAGCCCCACCCGGTCCAGCAGCTGCGCGGCGTGCTCGCGGGCATGGGCCTTCTTCGCCTGGCGCAGCAGCACCGGCGCCTCGGTGACGTTCTGCAGCACCGTCATGTGCGGGAACAGGTTGAACCGCTGGAACACCATGCCGATGGCGCGGCGCTGCGCGGCCACCTCCTTGTCCCGCATCTCGTACAGCTTGCCGCCGCGCTCCCGGTAGCCGATCAGATCGCCGTCCACCCAGATCCGGCCGGCGTCGATCTTCTCCAGGTGGTTGATGCAGCGCAGGAACGTCGACTTGCCGGAGCCGGAGGGCCCGAGCAGGCAGCACACCTCGCCGGAGCGGACCTCCAGGTCGATGCCCTTGAGCACCTCCAGCGGCCCGAACGACTTGTGCACCTGCTCGGCCCGCACCATCAGCCCGGACTCGGCCGCCGGTGCGGTGGTCTGCGCGGGCACGATCAGCTCGCTCACTTCACCACCCCCGCGCCGCCGCCGGTCTCGGCCGTCATACCCCGCAGCTTCAGCCGGGCCCGGCCGCTCACGCCGTAGCCCTTGCCGAAGTGGCGTTCCAGGTAGTACTGGCCGACCAGCAGGATGCTGGTCAGGAACAGGTACCACAGGCACGCCGCGACGTACATCGGGAAGATCTGGAAAGTCCGTTTGCCGACGGCGTCGAGCTGGAAGAACAGCTCCACGCTCACCGGTACGTAGAGCAGCAGGGACGTGTCCTTGAGCATGGCGATGGTCTCGTTGCCGGTCGGCGGGATGATCACCCGCATCGCCTGCGGCAGCACCACCCGGCGCAGCAGCTGGGCGCGGCTCAGGCCGAGCGCCTGGGCGGCCTCGGTCTGGCCGGGGTCGACCGACTGGATGCCGGCCCGGACGATCTCCGCCATGTACGCGGCCTCGGAGAGCGCGAGGCCGAGCAGACCGGCCATGAAGCCGGTGAGGATGTCCCGGGACGAGAACCCGAACAGCCGCAGTTGCAGGTTGTCGATGCCGAACAGCTGGCCGATCTGGGTGTCGAACGGCACCCCGAACTCGACCCGGCTCCACAGGATGCCGATGTTGCCGAAGACGGCCAGCAGCACCAGCCGGGGCACCGCCCGGAAGAACCAGGTGTAGAGCCAGGCCACGCCGCGCAGGATCGGGTTGTCCGACAGCCGCATCACCGCAATCACCACGCCGAGTGTGACGCCGATCAGCATTGCGCTGACGGTCATCAGCACGGTGCCGCGAAGCAGGCCCTCGATGATCGGCGGCCGGAACATCTTGTCGACCATGAAGGACCAGTTGAAGGCCTCATTGGTCACCAGCAGGTGGACGAACATCGCCGCCAGGACGGAGAGCACCGCCACCGCGACCCATCGTCCGGGGTGCCGCACGGGCACGGCCTTGATCGGTTCCGGCCGTGCCCGTGCGGTTGTCGCTTCCTCGGTGGTCATGTCGTCACGGGTTGATCGCGGGGTCCGTGATCGCGCCGTCTCCCACCTTCCACTTGTCGAGCACCTGCTTGTAGGAGCCGTCGGCGATCACGGCCTTGGTCGCGTCGCGCACCGCCTCGGCCAGCTGCGTCTGCTCCTTGGCCAGTACATAACCGTACGGCGCCGCCTCGTACTGCTTGTCCAGCAGCTCCAGGGCGTCGTTGGACTGCGTCACCGCGTACACGCCGACCGGGTAGTCGGCGAGCATGGCGTCGTCCTTGCCGGACACGACGGCGGCGGTGGCGGCGTCCTGACCCGGGAACTGGTCGATGGTGATCGCCGGCTTGCCGGCGTCGGTGCACGCCTTGGAGCGCTTCTGGATGTCCTCGACCTGGACCGTGTCCTTCTGCACCGCGATCTTCTTGCCGCAGGCGTTGTCCAGCGCGATCCCGGCCGGGTTGCCCTTCTTGGTCACCCACTGGGTGCCGACCTGGAAGTAGCTGACCATGTTGGCCTGGCCCTTGCGCTCGTCGTTGATGGTGAACGACGAGACGCCCGCCTCGTACTTGCCCGAGTTGACGCCGTTGATGATGTCGCCGAACGGCGCCGAGACGAACTCCGCCTTGAGGCCCAGCTTGGCTGCCACGGCGGTGAACAGCTCGACGTCGAAGCCGATCACGGTCTTGCCGTCGTTGTCCAGGAACTCCGCCGGGGCGTAGGTGGAGTCGGTGCCCACCACGATCTTGCCGTCCGACTTGATCGCGTCCGGGACCTTCGCGGCCAGCGCGGCGTCGACCGACGACGAGACGCTGGGGCCGTCACCGGGCTGCGTGGTGCTCTCCTCCTCGCCGCACGCGGCGAGGGAGAGCAGCAGGACGGCCGCACCGGCGACGCCGAGCGCCGCCCGCCGTCCGGGGTTGGGGTGGAACATGGCTGTACTCCTTATTGCGAGGGGTCGGTCGGTCAGGCCACGCCGAGGTAGGCCTCTTTGACCGAGGGGTCGTGCAGCAGGTCCGCGCCGGTGCCGCTCTTGACGATCCGGCCGGTCTCCAGCACGTACGCCCGGTGGGCGCGCGCCAGCGCCTGCTGGGCGTTCTGCTCCACCAGCAGGATGGTGGTGCCCTGCTGGTTGATCTCCGTGATGATCGTGAAGATCTGCTGGATCAGCATCGGCGCGAGACCCATCGACGGCTCGTCGAGCAGCAGCAGCTTCGGCCGGCTCATCAGCGCCCGGCCGACCGCGAGCATCTGCTGCTCACCGCCGGAGAGCGTGCCGCCGGCCTGCTTGCGCCGCTCGGCCAGCCGCGGGAACAGGTCCAGCACCCGGGCCAGGTCCTGCGCGATGCCGGCCTTGTCGCGCCGGGTGTACGCGCCCATGTCGAGGTTCTCCAGCACCGTCATGCCGGGGAAGATGCCCCGGCCCTCGGGCGCCTGGCACAGCCCGCGCCGCACCCGCAGGTCGGCCCGGAGCTTGGTGATGTCCTCACCGGCGAACTTGATCGTGCCGGAGGCGACCGGCCGGATGCCGGAGATCGCCCGCATGGTGGTGGACTTGCCGGCGCCGTTCGCGCCGATCAGCGCGACGATCTCCCCCTCGTCCACGGTCAGGCTGATGCCGTGCAGCGCCTGGATCCGCCCGTAGAGCAGGCTCACGTCCTCGATCTCAAGCAGCATCGTCCGGCACCCCCAGGTACGCCGCGACCACCTTCGGGTTGTCCCGCACCTCGGCGGGCAGCCCTTCGGCGATCTTCTTTCCGAACTCCAGGACCACGATCCGGTCGGTCACGCCCATCACCAGGCGCATGTCGTGCTCGATCAGCAGCACCGTCACGCCCTGGTCCCGGATCTGCCGGATGAGCTGGAGCAGCTCCTCCTTCTCCGCCGGGTTGAAGCCGGCGGCCGGCTCGTCCAGGCAGAGCAGCTTCGGGTCGGTGGCCAGCGCGCGGGCGATCTCCAGCCGGCGCTGCTCGCCGTAGGACAGGTTGCGGGCGAACTCGTGCATCCGGTTGCGGATGCCGACGAACTCCAGCAGGCGCTCGGCCTTCTCCCGGCCCTCGCGCTCCTCCTTCCAGTGCCGCGGCAGGCGCAGCAGGGCGGAGATCACGCTGGTCTTGTGGTGCGCGTCCGCGCCGACCTGGACGTTCTCCAGCGCGGTCATCTCCGGGAAGAGACGGATGTTCTGGAACGTACGGGCCATGCCCATGCGGGTGATCTGGTGGCGCTTCTTGCCACTGATCTTCTGGCCCAGGAACCGGATCTGCCCCTCGGTGGGCTGGTAGATGCCGGTCATCGCGTTGAAGCAGGTGGTCTTGCCGGCGCCGTTCGGGCCGATGAGACCGAGGATCTCACCCTTGTAGAGGGTGAAGTCCACGTCGTTGAGGGCCACCACACCGCCGAAGCGCAGCGTGACGTGGTCGACCTCCAGCAACGGCTCCCGCTCGTTGACCGTCTCGACGGCGGGGGCCGCCGCCTGGGCCGGAACGGCCGGGGTCTGCTCGGTGTCACTCACCGACGATCACCTCCTTGCGGCGGTCCTTGAACTCCGCCGCTCGTCGCCGGTTCGGGATCAGGCCCTGCGGCCGGAAGATCATCATCACCACGAGCACCAGGCCGAAGAAGAGGAACCGGTACTCGTAGAGCTCGATGCCGAACAGCTCGATGCCACGGAACCGCTCGATCATGTACGCCACCAGGCCACCGCCGACGATCGCACCGACGATGTTGCCCGAGCCGCCGAAGATGACAGCGGCCAGGATGATGATCGAGTTGAGCAGCTCGAAGTTCTGCGAGTTGACGAAGTTCTGCTTACCGGCGAACAACGCACCGGCCAGGCCGGCGATGGCCGCGCCGGAGGCGAACGCCCACAGCTTGAACTTGAACGTCGGCACACCCATCAGCTGGGCCGCGTCCTCGTCCTCGCGGATCGAGATCCAGGCCCGGCCGACCCGGCTGTGGGTCAGGTTCCGCACCCCGATCACCACCAGGATGATCAGCGTGAGCACCAGCCAGTAGTACGGGCGGGCGTCGAGCACGCCGAACCACGGCCGGCCGTCGGCGTACTCGCCGGGCGGGTGCGGGATCTCGCTGAAGCCCCGCTGTCCCCTCAGGAACTCGGAACTGACCGCCGCGATCCGGATCATCTCGGCGAAGCCGAGCGTCACCAGCGCCAGGTAGTCACCGCGCAGGCGCAGCGTCGGCGTACCCAGCATGACGCCCGAGACCATGGTCAGGCCGATCGCGATCGGCACCACCAGCAGCCACGGCCACAGCGTCTTGAGGTTGCTGCTCGGCGAGGTCAGCACCGCGACCGTGTACGCGCCGACGGCGAAGAAGCCGAAGTAGCCGAGGTCGAGCAGACCGGCGAAGCCCACCACGATGTTGAGCCCGACCGCCAGCAGCACGTAGATCGAGACCGTGAACATCACCTGGGTGAAGTTCGCCCCGGGCGTCGGGATCGGCCCGAGGTACTGGTAGAACTCCTTGTTCGGCAGCGCGTAGAAGAACACGATGACCGCGGCCAGCAGCACCCAGCGCACCCAGCGCGGCGCGTGGTGCCAGCGCTCCGAGATCGCGTGCCGGCCCTGCCGCAGCTTGTCCGCCGCCGTCTCCCGCCGCTCCGGCGGGTCGATGGTGGTCGTCATGCGCGTGCCCTCCCCAGTGATTCGCCGAGCAGACCGGTCGGCCGGAACATCAGCAGCACGACGAGCACCGCGAACGCGGCGAAGTCCTTCCACTGACTGCCGAACAGACCCGAGGCGTAGTTCTCCACGACGCCGAGCAACAGGCCGCCGATCAGCGCGCCGCGCAGGTTGCCGATACCACCGAGCACCGCCGCGGTGAACGCCTTGAGACCCAGCAGGAAGCCGACGCTGTAGGTGAGCGTCTGGATCCGCACGTCGTAGAGCAGGCCCGCGACACCGGCCATGGTGCCACCGGCGATGAAGACCATCAGGATGATGCGGTCCTTGTTGACGCCCATCAGGGCCGCCGTGTTGGCGTCCTGCGCGACCGCACGGATGCCGCGGCCGGTACGGCTGCGGTTGATGAACTGGTCCAGCGCGAACATCATCACCAGCGCGGAGCCGACCGTGAGCAGCTGCACCGCGTCGATCGGCACCCCGGCGATGTGGAACAGCGGATCGGAGCTGACCAGCCGGGGCGCACCCTCCGGCAGACGCCGGGTGTAGACGCCGAACGCCTCGGAGATCGCGATCGAGGCGCCGATCGCGGTGATGAGGAACGCCAGCGGCGGCGCGTTGCGCTTCCGCAGCGGCCGGTACGCCACCCGTTCGATCACAGTCGCGGTGCCCGCCGAGGCGATGGCCGCCACGATCATCGCCACCAGCAGGTAGAACAGGATCGAGCCGACGCCGCTGACCTGCGAGTTCTGGTCGAGTCCGAAGCCGTTCCAGGTCCAGATCGCGGCGAACGCACCGGCGATGAAGACCTCGGAGTGGGCGAAGTTGATAAGCCTGAGCACGCCGTAGACAAGCGTGTAGCCGAGCGCGACCAGGGCGTAGATGGCGCCCTGCGTCAAGCCGGTCGTGGTGAGTTCCCCGAAGTTGGAGAACAAGCCGTCGAAGTCCAAGGGAGGGACACTCCGTCGCTCAAGAGAAAAAGAGGATGCGGCCGGGAGCCAGCTCCCGGCCGCACCCGCGATCACAACTCAATCGCCAGCCCAGCGATCGAACGATCAGGACTTGGGGATCTCCTGGTCCGGGACGACCTTGCCGCCCTGCACCTTGAACGCCCAGACCTTGACCTGCGCCGGGTCCAGCTCGCCACCCTCGACGAACTTGTAGGTGGACGCCACGCCCTCGCCGCTGTAGCCCTTGACGAACTCCAGCAGGTCGGCACGGCTGGTCTTGCCGGCCTTGATGCCCGCCAGCAGGATGTTCGCCGCGTCGAACGCGGTGTCGCTGTAGGTGCCCGGGTCGGTGCCGTTGAGCGCCTTGAAGTCGGCGGCGAAGGTGCCGCGCGCCTCGGTGGACGGCTGGCAGGGGCAGGTGAGGATGGTGCCCTCGGCAGCCGCCTGGCCGGCGGAGGTGATGTAGGCGCCGTCGTTCACGCCGTCACCGGCGACCAGCGGAGCGGTGACGCCGGCAGCGGTGAGCTGCTTACGGATCAGGCCGGCCTCCTGGTAGTAGCCGCCGTAGAAGACCGCCTTCACGTTGGCGGCCTTGACCTTGGTGACCACACCGGAGAACTCGACCTGCTTGCCCTCGCCCTGGACCTTGTCGCTGCCCACGACCGCGGGGCCGAGCACCTTCTTGACCTCGTCGGCCAGGCCGGCACCGTAGGCGGACTGGTCGTCGATGACGTAGACCCGGTCGGCCTTGAGCACGTTCTTCATGTAGACGCCGGCGGCGGGGCCCTGGCTCAGGTCGTTGCCGACCGCACGGAAGAACGTCTTCCAGCCCTTGGTGGCCAGGGTCGGGTTGGTCGCGGAGGGGGTGATGGTGACCAGACCGGCCTCGTTGAACAGCGGGCCGGCGGCCTCGGACTCACCCGAGTAGGCCGGACCCACGACACCCAGGATCTTGGTGTCGTCGATCGCCTTCTGGGCCAGACCCGGCGCCTGGTCCGGGCTGCCCTGCGAGTCGAGCTCGGCGAGCTCGACCTTGCAGTCCGGGTTCTCCTTGTTGTACTTGTCGACGGCCAGCTTGACGCCGTTCTTCTCGTTGATGCCCAGCGCGGCCGAGCTACCGGTCAGCGCGCCGAAGAAAGCGATCTTGCTCCCGCAGGCGCTGCCCCCGGAACCCTCATCGTCGCTGCCGCTGGAACAAGCGGTGCCACCGGCGACGAGCGCCAGCATGGCGACCCCGCCGATCACGCGTGCGAGCTTCTGCCTCAAGGCCCGAACCCTCCTCCGTCCATGATCCGAACCACCCGCCGCTGATTGGCCCTTGCGGGGTGGACGAACCAAGACCGTCGTCGCCGGTCTGGGCCGGGACGTTATCCCACCGCGAGCGGTGGCGTAAGACCTGGAAAGCGGGGTTGACCGAACCGTTACACGCCGTGGCGGATTCAAGCCCATCGGCGTAAGAAGCGAAGGCGGGCAAAGGCTTTCACCGACTATTCCTCGGTAACGGGCCAGGCCCTCCCCACCCGCTACCGATCGACGGCGGACAACGCCCCCCACCAGGCACGGGATGTTTTTCCGTCGTCGGCGACCACGAGCAGCCCGTCGTCGCGGACGGCCACCGTCAGCGCCGCGTCGCCCCCGTCCGGCACCGGCACCGGCGTGATCACCGGAAGCCACGACGCACCGCCGTCACGCGACATCCAGAGCCGTCGCTGACCCCCGTCCCCGGCCACCGCGACGAGCCGCCCACCGGACGCCGCGAGCGCGTCCACCGACGACACCCCGGGGCCCGCCGAGCCGAACCCGCCGACCCGCCGCCACCCCTGCGCCGCACCCGCCGAACCGGCGGACGGCGAGCCGCAGTCGTCGCACCCGCGCCACACGGCGAAGCGGTCACCCACCGGGCCGACCGCCACCGGCCCGCCGTCGGCCGGCACCACCCGCTCCGCCGCCCCGGAGGTACCCGCCGGCATCGGCAGAGCCACCCGCCGCCACACCCGGCCGTCGGCCGAGAACCACGAAAGCGGCGTCCGGGACGTACCGCCGGGCGGCAGCAACGACCCCACCACCAGCCAGCCCGGCCCCACAGCCGCCACGTCGTACGCCGCCGTCCGGCCCCGGCCGTCGCCGGCCAGCTCCGCGACCCCCTCGCGCAGGACGAACCCCTCCGCGTCCGGCGACGACCACACCGCCGCACCGTCCGCGCGCGCCCCGGCGACCAGCCAGCCGGCCGGACCCGCCGCCAGCCGCGACGCGCTCACCGCGCGCGGGCCGCCGAACAACTCGAACGCCGCCGGAATCTCCCGCAACGGCCCACCCGGACGCCACACCCACGTTCCGGTACGCGGATTGCCGTGCACGCCACCGGTCTTCGCGCCCAGCGCCGCCATCCCGTCGTCGCGGCACGCCACCGCGTAGAGCACGTGCTGGCGGCCGTAGAACGTCTGCGCGCGCACCGGAATCGGCGACCAGGTCACGCCGTCCGATGAGGACCAGGCAGCCGGGCGGGTCTCCCCCGCCGGATCGACCAGCCCGCCCACCACGTACCACCGGCCGGCGCACCGCGCGACGTCGCGCAGCACCGGACGTCCGGTGGCGCCGGCGGGAAGGGCCAGATCGACGGACTGCCACTGCGGGCGTACCGGGGCGGGCTCGGGCAGCGGTCGCGGCGTCGCGTGGCAGGCCACCAGGAGCAGCGCGGCGGCGACGGCGACGAGGACCGGCCGGGCGCGCGGGGAAGGCATGGATCCGATCCTATCGATCGGACGCCTCCGCGGGAGGTCAGGACGCGGGCTGCTCCACCTCGCCGCCGGTGGTCTCCGCGAGGATCCGCTCGGCGACCTCCTTCATGGTCATCCGGTGGTCCATCGCGGTGCGCTGGATCCACTTGAACGCCTGCGGCTCGGTCATCCCGTACGTGGTCATCAGCGCACCCTTGGCGCGCTCGACGGTCTTGCGGATCTCCAGCCGGTCGGTGAGACCGGCGACCTCCGACTCCAGTGCGGCGATCTCGGAGTAGCGGGACAGCGCGATCTCCACCGCCGGCACCAGGTCGCTCTTCTGGAACGGCTTGACCAGGTACGCCATCGCGCCGGCCGCCCGCGCCCGCTCCACCAGGTCACGCTGGCTGAACGCGGTCAGGATGATCACCGGGGCGATGCGCGCGCCGGCGATCCGCTCGGCGGCGGCGAGCCCGTCCATGATCGGCATCTTGATGTCGAGGATGACCAGATCCGGCTTGAGCTCCTCGGCGAGCTTGACGGCGGTCTCGCCGTCACCGGCCTCGCCGACCACCTCGTAGCCCTCTTCGACAAGCATCTCGGCCAGGTCCAGCCGGATGAGCGCCTCGTCCTCGGCGATCAGAACGCGCTTGCGCTCGGCGTCCGCCTGCATCTCGCCCACGAGCCACTCCCACCGGTTCGAGCCCGACACCCGCCGTGCCGGGTGTCGCCGCCCCTAGCGTAGTAGGTAACCTATGGCACGACGCGAGAGCGTCGCGCGAGCCTGTCCCCGTATTCCAATCGGCAGAGAAACGGAGCTCAAACCTCCGACAGTGTGGGTTCGAGTCCCACCGGGGACACCGAAGTTGTCGTACGGGCGTTCGAAGATGCTCTCGTGCACCCACCCGAGATCCGCGCCCGAGCACGTCAGGCCTTTCTGTCCGGGGCGACCGTCGCGGAGGCGGCCCGCGCCGTCGGCCTCAACTACCGCACCGTCTGGCACTGGTGCAGAGACCGCCCGACCGCCGCGGTTCTAGGCACCGCACTGCGGTGTTTCCGTTGCCGCGACGATGTCAGCGTTCCGACAGATCCGGCGGCCTACGCCTATCTTCTCGGGCTCTACCTTGGCGACGGGCATCTCGTGACCAGGGCGCGGGTGCCGGTGCTCCGGATCTCCTGCAGCAACAGCTGGCCCGGACTGATCGAGGCGTGCGACGACGCCATGCGCGCGGTGCTGGCGGAGAAGGTGCAGCGCGTCCGGCATCCGGGGTGCGTCAGCGTGCAGAGCTACGGCAAGCACTGGCCGTGCCTGTTCCCCCAGCACGGCCCTGGCAAGAAGCACCAACGCCCGATCGTCCTGGCCGACTGGCAGCGCCCCATCGTCGAGGCCCACGCGGGCGACTTCCTCCGCGGCCTCTTCCATTCCGACGGCTGCCGCTTCGCCAACCGGGTCGTCGTCCGGGGCAAGGAGTACGTCTATCCCCGTTACATGTTCCACAACGAGTCGGGCGACATCATGGGTCTGTGCCAGCAGGCCCTCGACCGGCTCGGCATCGCCTGGCGGATGAACCGCCGCAACTCCCTGTCGGTGGCCCGCCGGGAAGCCGTCGCCGCCCTCGACCGGCACGTCGGCCCGAAGTCGTGACCCGGCGACGCCGCGCACGCGGCCTGCCGACGGGCGTCAGATCCGCGCCAACGCCCGCGCGAGATCCGCCCGCAGGTCCTCCGGGTCCTCCAGGCCGACCGAGACCCGCAACAGCCCGCCGCACGGCTTGGCGTCGCCCTCGACCGGCCGGTGGGTGAGCGAGGCCGGGTGCTGGATCAGCGTGTCGACGCCGCCGAGCGACACGGCGTGCGTGATCAGCTCGCAGGCGCCGGCGACCTCGGCCGCGGCGGGCGCACCGCCGCGTACCTCGAAGGCGAGCAGGCTGCCGGTGCCGGACATCTGGCGGCCGACCAGTCCGGCCGGGTCGTGCAGCGACGGGTGGTGGACGCGCTCGACGGCGGGGTGCCCGGCGAGCCAGGCGGCGAGCTTCTCCGCGCCGGCCTGCTGGGCGCGGACGCGCAGCGGGAGGGTCTGGATGCCGCGGTGCAGCAGATAGGCGCCGAGCGGGTGCAGGACGGCGCCGGTGACGGCGCGGACCTGACGCAGCCGGGCGGCCCACTCGGGTCCGCAGGCGACGACGCCGGCGAGGACGTCGCCGTGGCCGCCGATGCTCTTGGTGGCGCTGTGCAGCACGAGCGCGGCGCCGTGGCGGGCGGGCTGCTGGAGCACCGGGGTGGCGACGGTGTTGTCGACGAGCAGCGGGACGTCACCGGCGGCGTCGGCGAGCGCGGCGATGTCGACCAGGTCGAGGCTGGGGTTGGCAGGCGTCTCGACCACGACCAGGGCGGTGTCGGGCGGATCGCGGCGGCCACGTCGGCGGTGGTGGCCCAGGTGACAGCGGTGCCGAGCAGGCCGGTGGCGAGGACGTGGTCGGTGCCGCCGTAGAGGGGGCGGACGGCGACGACGTGACGCTTGCCGTCGCGGGTGGCGGCGAGCAGGGTGGCGGTGAGCGCGGCCATGCCGCTGGCGAACGCGACGGCCTCGGCGGTGCCTTCGAGCTCAGCGAGGGCGGTCTCGAACCGGGCCACAGTGGGGTTCCAGAGGCGCTGGTAGACGGCGCTGCCGCCGGCCGGGAGGGTGCCGCCGGTGGCGAGTGTCTCGTAGTCGTCACCGCCGCCGGCCACCGAGGGCAGCGGGTTGGTGGTGGACAGGTCGATCGGCGGGACGTGGACGCCGAGCCCGGCGAGGTCGGCGCGCCCGGCGTGTACGGCTGCGGTGTCCACGGAAGTCATGCCGGAAGCGTCGAACATGACGACGGCTAGAGGCAATAGCAGCGAACAAGATTCTGGCAATCGCGCTTTCGTCCGGCTGTGATTCGGTGAAAGATGGTCGCATGCCTGCCGCACCGAATGATGTACGGCCGTTCGCCGGCCTGGACGACACCGACCGCGCGATCCTCACCGAGCTGGCGGCCGACGGCCGGCTGCCGAACAACGCGCTGGCCGAGCGGGTCGGGGTGGCGCCGTCGACGTGCCTGACGCGTACCCGGGCGCTGCGGGAGTGCGGGGCGATCCGCGGGTTCCACGCCGAGGTGGACCCGGCGGCGGTGGGCCTGCCGTTGCAGGCGCTGGTGTCGGTGCGGCTGACCGCGCACGAGCGGGCCGCTGTTGACGCGTTCCGCGCCCGGTCGGTACGGCTGCCCGGCGTGGTGTCGGTGTTCCATGTGGCGGGCGCGGAGGACTACGTGCTGCACGTGCGCGCCGCCTCCGGCGACGCGCTGCGGGACTTCGTCCTGGATCATCTGGCTGTCGATCCGGCGGTGCAGCACACGCAGACCAGCCTGATCTTCGAGCAGGCCCGCGGTATGGGGTAGCGCACCCGGCGGAACAATTCCGGCACGTCGCGGGTTGCACCTGCCTGTGATCGACGTACCCATGTCTGTTCTTGATCTTGCCCCGGTGGCGGCGACCGGCAACGCCGGTGAGGCGCTGCGGTACACCACGGAGCTGGCCCGCCGCACCGAGGAGCTGGGCTACCGCCGGTTCTGGGTGGCCGAGCACCACAACATGCCCGCCATCGCGAGTTCCGCCCCGGCGGTGCTGCTCGCGCACCTGGCGGCGAACACCAGCACGATCCGGCTCGGCTCGGGCGGGGTGATGCTGCCCAACCACGCGCCGCTGGTGGTGGCCGAGCAGTTCGGCACGCTGGAGGCGCTGCACCCGGGCCGGATCGACCTGGGCATCGGCCGGGCGCCGGGCACCGACCAGGTGACCGCGCTGGCGCTGCGCCGCACCATGGAGGGCCTGTCCGCGGAGCACTTCCCGCGCGAGCTGGCCGACCTGATGAACTACTTCTCCGGCGCCGAGCCGGGCCCGATCACCGCGACGCCGGGCCGCGGCCAGTCGCCGCAGGTGTGGCTGCTCGGGTCCAGCGGGTTCAGCGCGCAGCTGGCCGGTCTGCTCGGGCTGCCGTTCTCGTTCGCGCATCACTTCAGCTCGCAGAACACGATCCCGGCGTTGCAGCTCTACCGGCAGAACTTCCGGCCGTCGCAGTGGCTGGACCGGCCGTACGCGATGGTGGCTGTCAACGCGGTCTGCGCGGAGACCGACGAGCGGGCCGAGTGGCTGGCCGGGCCGTCCGGGCTGTCGTTCCTGAAGCTGCGGTCGGGGCGGCCGGAGCCGCTCGTCACGCCGGAGGAGGCGGCGGCGTACCCGTACTCGGAGTTCGAGCGGGAGTTCGTCGCCCAGCGCCGCGACGGCCAGGCGACCGGTTCGCCGGAGACGGTGGCCCGGCAGCTCGGTGAGTTGCTGGAGCGCACCGGCGCGGACGAACTGATGCTCACCACGATGGTGTACGACGTGGCGGACCGGGTCCGCTCGTTCGAGCTGATCGCCGAGAAGGTGGCGGGCGGGCTGCGCCGGGAGGGCTGAAACACGCTCTTCATAGCGACGTCACCGCACCGTCGCGTGGGACGCATAACTTTGTCCCCGGTGGTGGTACGGCATTCCCGGTCGGGACGGGTCGGGAATGCTGCGGTGTGGTGCACCGGGTCGCCGGCGGAGCGGATTCCGCGGCCGGCGACCCGGTGCCTGCCGTTTCAGCGCAGGTAGATGTTCGGCGCGGGCGGGGTGCTCATGCCGTCGCCCAGGAAGTAGCCGGGGTGCGGCGGCTGGTTGTAGGCGGTGTTCTGCCAGGCCACCGCCACCCGGTACTGCGGGTCGTGCATCAGCGTCGGCAGGCGCAGCCCGGTGGTCACAGGTGTGCTGTAGATCCGTAGCGCGGTGCTGTCGGAGGTGCGCCAGACGACCTCCTCGCGCCAGTCGCCGAGCAGGTCCGCGGAGAGCGCCGGGGTGGACTTGGTGCCGTTGTTCGAGGCGACGCCGCTGCCGGTGAGCAGCCGGGTGTCGCCGCCGGTGCCGTACTTGTCGATCTTCGTGGCGTCGAGCAGCTCCCGGACCGGGTCGCCGTCCCACCAGATCAGGAAGTTCGCCGACGACGGTTTGCGCCCGACGTTCTGGCCCCGGGTGTTCAGCAGCCCGTCGACAGCCGACGACCAGGACTCGGCACCCGGGCTGCCCGCCCAGACGTCGCCGGAGACGCCGCGGCCGTTGTCGCCGCTCGGCGCGGTCTGCCAGATGATCTGCCCGGTACGCGCGTCGGCCATCCAGGAGCTGGGCTTGCTGCCGTCCTCGTCGACCTTGAACACCTCCAGGCCCGCGCGGGAGGGGTCGAGGTCGCCGACGTGCAGGGCGTCGCCGTGGCCGTTGCCGGTGGAGTACAGCAGCCGGCCGTTGTCGTCGATGGTGGCGGCGCCGTACACGATCTCCTGGCGGCCGTCGTTGTCCACGTCGGCCACGGAGAGCTGGTGGTTGCCCTGGCCGGCGGCGGCGCCGTTGCCGGAGGCGTTCGAGTCGAACGTCCAGCGCTTGCGCAGCGTGCCGTCGCGGAAGTCCCAGGCCGCGACGACGGCCCTGGTGTAGTAGCCGCGCGCCATGATCAGCGAGGGGCGCTGCCCGTCCAGGTACGCGGTGCCGGCGAGGAACCGGTCGACCCGGTTGCCGTACGAGTCGCCCCAGGACGAGACGGTGCCGCGCGGCGGGTCGTAGTCGACGGTGGACAGCGCCGCGCCGGTGCGGCCGTCGAACATGGTCAGGTACTCCGGTCCGGCGAGCACGTAGCCGCTGGAGTTGCGGTGGTCGGCCGAGCCGTTGCCGATCACCTGGCCGGTGCCGGAGCGGGTGCCGTCGGCGGTCTTCACGGCCACCTCGGCGTCCCCGTCGCCGTCGTAGTCGTACACCTGGAACTGGGTGTAGTGGGCGCCGGCGCGGATGTTGCGGCCGAGGTCGATGCGCCACAGCCGGGTGCCGGTGAGCGTGTACGCGTCGACGTAGACGTTGCCGGTGTAGCCGGACTGCGAGTTGTCCTTGGCGTTCGACGGATCCCACTTGAGCACGAACTCGTAGCGGCCGTCGCCGTCGAGGTCACCGACGCTCGCGTCGTTCGCCGCGTAGCTGTACCCCTCCCCGGACGGGGTGGTGCCGCCGGGCGGCGGCTGGATCGGCACGTCCAGGTAACCGTTGGCGAACTGGAGCGCCGGGGCGGACGCCGCCTGCTCGGCGCCGTTCACCACGGCCCGCACGGTGTACGCCGATCCGGCCGCCGCGCCGCTGTCCAGGTACGTGGTGGCGCCGGTGATCGGACTGCCGTTGACCTTGGTACCGCCCCGGTAGAGGTTGAACGAGACCCCCGTCGTCTCGGTGCCCAGCAGCCGCCAGGAGACCAGGTTCCCGCTGCCGGAGCGGACGCTGATCAGGCTCCGGTCGAGGTCCTCCATCTGCTTCGCGCCGGCCGGCGGGGTGGTCGGTGGCGGGGTGGTGGGCGGGGGTGTGGACGGCGGTGGCGTGGTGGGCGGTGGCGTGCTCGGTGGTGGCGTCGACGGTGGCGCGCTGGTGGACGGCGCGCCGGTGCAGGCGGTGCCGTTGAGCGTGAACGCGGCCGGGACCGGGTTCGACGCGTTGTTCCACGAGCCGTTGAAGCCGAAGTTCGCGGTGCCGCCGGTGCCGATGGCCGCGTTGTAGCCGGCGTCGCGGGCGCTGACCTGGGCGCCGGACTGGCTGACAGTCGCGTTCCACGCCTGGACGACCTGCTGGCCGGCGGCGAAGCTCCAGCCGAGGGTCCAGCCGTTGACCGGGTCGCCGAGGTTCGTCACTGTCACGTCGGCGCCGAAGCCGCCGCTCCACTGGTTGGTGATCCGGTAGTCGACCCGGCAGGCGGCGGCAGCCGCCGCGGCGGTCATCGTGGTGAGCGCGCCGGCCGACAGGGTGACCGCCGAAGCCGCGGCGAGCAGCGCGATCCGGCGGCGTGGGGTGGTGAGGTGCACGGGGAATGCCTTTCGCGGAGGTCAGGCACGGGGCGAGCGCCGGCCTGCCCGGACCGGCGAATTCGTGCCCTGACGCGACGAGCGACGTCAACACATCGACGTCCATGATTCGGCTCCGCGCTCCGTCAGCCTAGGTCACCGCTGGACACACCCACAAGCACCGGACTCACCGGGCACGTCGCACGCGCCCTTCACCCCGTCCCGTCGCGGTGGCGGCCGGCGCGGCGGCACGGCGGGTCGGCGGCACGGCGGGTCGGCGGCACGGCAGGGTCGCGGCGGGCGGCGAGAAGGGACAGCCGACAACCGATATGCCTCTCGGTCATAAATATGACCGAGAGGCATATCGGTTGGAGGGCTTGTGTCTCCGGAGGGCGACACGCCGAGGAACACCCCTCGCGGGTGCGGGGGGCGCGCCCCGGAAAGGCCTGAGGGCTCAGCCTTCGACGGCGGCGGCGAGCTTCCGCGACTCCGCGGCCTCGGCGGACTCCCCCGACGCCGCGGGCTCCGCCGGCGCGGCGGACTCACCCGGCTTGGCGAACTCCGCCGGCTCCGCCGACGCGGCAGGCTCTCCTGCCGGAGCAGGGCCGTCGGCGAGGGCCGCCTCGACTGTGGCGCGTGCCCGGCGGGTACGGCGCAGGGCGCGCACCGCCAGCCCGACGGCGACCAGCCACGCGACACCGAGCAGCACGTACACCACCACCGGCACCGAGCCGCCCACGCCGCCGGCGCTCAGCAGCGTGCGGGCGTTCGTCAGCACGATCACGCCGCCGATCACGGCGCCGAGCAGCTGGGCGGGGACGATGCGGACCAGCCAGGCCGCGATCGGCGCGGCGATCAGGCCGCCGACCAGGAGAGCGGCCACAGTGGGCAGCAGGAAACCCTCGGAGCCCAGGCCGATGAGGAAGCCGATGCTGGCCGCGCCGGCCACCACGAACTCGGAGGTGTCCACCGAGCCGATGACCTTGCGGGGTTCCATCCGGCCGGAGACGAGCAGCGCCGGGGTGGCGACCGGCCCCCAGCCACCGCCGCCGGTGGCGTCGACGAAGCCGGCGACCAGGCCGAGCGGGGCGAGGAAGCGGCTGCGCAGCCGGCCGGCCGCGCGGTTGGCGCGCAGCGGCCGGGAGAACCGCACCAGCAGGTACGCGCCGAGCGTGAACAGGATGGCGGCCATCCACGGTGCCGCGGCCTCGGTGGAGATGGAGCTGAGGAATGTCGCCCCGGCGAACGCGCCGATCGCGCCGGGCAGCGCGATGCGGCCGACCACCCGCCAGTCGACGTTACCGAATCGCCAGTGCGAGACGCCCGCGGCGAGCGTGGTGCCGATCTCGGCCAGGTGCACCGAGGCGGACGCCGCGGCCGGTGCCACACCGGCGAACAGGAGAAGCGTCGAGGAGGTCAGCCCGTACGCCATGCCGAGCGCGCCATCGACGAGTTGCGCGGCGAGCCCGACGAGGGCGAGGACCAGCAGCTTGCGCACGAGCGCCCCCTGACTTTTCGGTATCTCCTATCAACTTGGTCGACAATGCGGCACGGAGGCGCCCCGGGTCAAGTCCCCATCCGGTTGGTAGGAGACGCCGGACGGTGTGCCGGGGTGTGCGGAAGCCGGCGTCAGCTCCAGGCGCGCGGGTCGGCGGCCAGCTCGTTGACCCGGCCGGGCAGCGCGCCGGCGGCCACGTCGGCGATGGTGACCAGCTCGAGGATCTCCCGCTCGCTGGCCCGAAGCGCGATCCAGACGTCCTGCAACGCGCGGGCCGCACCCTGGTAGCCGAGCTGTTCCGGGCGCTGCCCGCGTACGTGCGCGAGCGGACCGTCGATGACGCGGATCACCTCGGCCAGGGAGATCTCCCCGGCCGGCCGGGCCAGCCAGTAGCCGCCCTCGGGGCCACGCTGGGCGTGCACGATGCCGCCCCGGCGCAGTTGCAGCAGAATGCTCTCCAGGAACTTCGGCGGGATGTCCTGCGCGCGGGCGATCTGCTCGGCGGTCACCGGCCGGCTCCGCCCAGTGGTCCCCCCGACCGCGACCGAGGCCAGCTCAGCGGCCGCGCGGAGGGCATAGTCGACCCGGGCGGAGAGACGCATACGGCCAGGTTAGTCCGCTGCGGTGCGGGCCGGCCCCCCGACCCGCACCCGGACGATCACCGATCGGGCTCTCAGCCGCCGACGCGCCGCAGCAGCCCCTCCTGGACGGCGCTGGCGATGTGCCGGCCGTCGGTGGTGAACATCCGGCCCGTGGCCAGGCCGCGGGCGCCCGATGCGGACGGGCTCCAGCAGTCGTACAGGAACCACTCGTCGGCGCGGAACGACCTGTGGAACCACAGCGCGTGGTCAAGGCTCGCGCCGACCACACCGCCCGGGCCCCACACCTCGCCGTGCACCGACAGCACCGAGTCCAGCAGGGTCAGGTCGGAGGCGTACGTGAGGGCGCACGCGTGCAGCAGCGGATCGTCCGGCAGCTTGCCGTCCAGGCGCATCCACACCCGCTGGTGCGGTTCGGCCGGGCGGTCGCCGGGGCGGACCCAGCCGGGCTCGCCGACGTAGCGCACGTCGATCGGGCGCGGGATCATCCCCCAGATGCCGAGGCGCTCCGGGTAGCGGGAGAGCCGGTCGGTCATGGTCGGCACGTCGTCCGGGCCGGGTACGTCCGGCGGGAGCGGGGCGTGGTGGTCCAGCCCTTCCTCCTGGCGCTGGAACGACGCCGACATGAAGAAGATCGGCTTGTCGTGCTGCAACGCCACCGAGCGACGCACCGAGAAGGAGCGGCCGTCACGGACGTTCTCCACCTGGTACTCGATCGGCTCGGCCGGATCGCCGGGGCGCACGAAGTAGCCGTGCAGGGAGTGCACGGCCCGCTCCGCGTCGACGGTGCGGCCTGCTGCGACCAGGGCCTGGCCGGCGACCTGCCCGCCGTAGACCCGCTGCGGGCCCACCTGCGGGCTCATCCCCCGGAAGGTCATCTCCCCGGTACGGGCGAGGTCGAGCACCTCCAGCAGCTGGTCGACCGCCGCCTGCCCGGTGGCCACACCACTCACTGGAGCGCCCGGGCCGAGGCCGCGTCGACCAGCGAACCGAGCTGGTGCACGCGCAGCGTGTTGGTGGAGCCGGGGGTGCCGGGCGGGCTGCCCGCCACGATCACCACGTAGTCACCCGGGTTGGCCCGGTTGAGGCCGAGCAGCGCCTGGTCGACCTGGCGGAACATGTCGTCGGTGTGCTCGACGAACGGCATCAGGAACGTCTCCACGCCCCAGGAGAGCGCGAGCTGGTTGCGCACCTCCGGCACCGGCGTGAACGCCAGCAGCGGCAGGTCGCAGTGCAGCCGGGCCAGCCGCTTGACGGTGTCACCGGTCTGCGAGAACGCGACCATGGCCTTGGCGCCGATGGCCCGGGCGATCGACGAGGCGGCGACTGTGAGCGCGCCGCCGTGCGTACGCGGGTCGTGCTGCAACCGGGGGACGGCGATCGAGCCGGCCTCGGTGGTGGTGATGATCTTCGCCATGGTGCTGACGGTGAGCACCGGGTACTTGCCGACGCTCGTCTCGCCGGAGAGCATCACCGCGTCCGCGCCGTCGAGCACCGCGTTGGCCACGTCGGAGGCCTCGGCGCGGGTCGGGCGGGAGTTCTCGATCATCGAGTCGAGCATCTGGGTGGCCACGATGACCGGCTTGGCGTTCTCCCGGCACAGCTGCACGGCACGCTTCTGCACCAGCGGCACCTGGTCCAGCGGCAGTTCGACGCCGAGGTCGCCGCGGGCGACCATGACCCCGTCGAAGGAGAGCACGATCGCCTCCAGGTGGTCGACCGCCTCCGGCTTCTCGACCTTGGCCAGGACCGGGCGGCGCACGCCCTCCTCGTCCATGATCGAGTGGACGAGCTTGATGTCCTCCGGCGAGCGGACGAAGGAGAGCGCGACCAGGTCGACGCCGAGGCCGAGGGCGAAGCGCAGGTCCTCGGCGTCCTTGTCGGACAGGGCCGGGACGCTCACCGCGACGTTCGGCAGCGAGACGCCCTTGTTGTTGGAGACCGGGCCGCCCTCGGTGACCAGGCACCGGATGTCGTTGCCGGTGACGTCGCTGACCTCGACCGCGACCCGGCCGTCGTCGATCAGCAGCCGGTCGCCCGGCTTCACCTCCTGCGGCAGCTTGCGGTAGGTGCAGGAGACCCGTTCCTTGGTGCCCACCACCTCGTCGCCGGTGATCACGACGGAGTCGCCGGTGCGCCACTCGTGCGGGCCGTCGGCGAACCGGCCGAGACGGATCTTGGGCCCCTGGAGGTCGGCGAGCACCGCGACCGGGCGCCCGGACGCCTCGGCGGCCTCCCGGACCAACCGGTAGACCGATTCGTGGTCGGCGTGACTGCCGTGGCTGAAGTTGAGCCTCGCCACGTTCATGCCGGCTTCTACGAGCCCGCGGATACGCTCCGGGGAGGCGGTTGCGGGGCCGAGAGTGCAGACGATCTTCGCGCGGCGTGTCACGCCCATCAGGCTAGTCTCTCCTCCGGATCGGCCTCCCGGCCGACCCCTTGCGGACTGCGGAACATTTGTCCAACGACGCGCGTCAACCGCGTGGGCGGGCGGTAGGCGTACCGCACCGGAACGTCGTGTGGCGGGCATCGGCGACCGCGCGGTGAGAAATCGTACCGCTCCCCGTCACGGGCCGGCCGGGGGCACTGTGGGGCCGCCGCGCCCGGCCGTCCGGCCGTGGGCGGGCACTGGGTACGCGGCAGTGGGCGGTGCCGTCGGAGGGGCTCGCGCGGAGCCTCAGCTCTCCGTCTTGACCAGCGGGAACTCCAGTGAGCCGGCCGGGCAGAGGAAGGTGAGCACCTCGACCCGGTAGAGCCCGGCCTGTACCGCCGGGTCGGCCTCCATGACGCTGCGGACGTCGTCCACCGAGCCGGTCCGGGCCAGGCCGAAACCGATCGGCGGGTCGGGTTCCCGGGCCGGGCCGTCGACCGACCCGTCCACGAGCACGATGCCGCGCCGTTGCAGCGCCCGCATGTGCTGGAGGTGCTCGGCCTGCAACCGCTGCACTGTCTCGTCCGGCAGGGCCCGTCCCGAGGGCCCTGGGTAGAGCACGATGCACTCGTACGTGTCCAGCGCGAAGTCGAGCCGTGGCGTCGCGGCCATGCGCACCTCCTGACCACCGTCCCGCCCAGCCTCCCACGGCGGCCCGGTGCGCCGGGGCCGCTCGCCGCAACTGCCGGTGCTTCGCCGCCACGATTCGGGGAATGTCCAGGGGTCGGGGCGCAGCACCGCCCCGCGAGGTACGTACGAGCACAGGAGGACCGCGAATGGCCACCAGCACCCAGCCCGCCAAGGCGTCGGGCAGCTACCGGATCGGTGGCGACCTGCCGGTCGACCGCCTCGGCTACGGGGCGATGCAGCTCACCGGCCCCGGCGTGTGGGGCGACCCGAAGGACCCGGCCGAGGCGGTGCGGGTGCTGCGCCGCGCGTACGAGCTGGGCGTCACGTTCATCGACACCGCCGACTCGTACGGGCCGTTCGTCAGCGAGCTGCTGATCCGCGAGGCGCTGCACCCGTACGCCGACGACCTGGTCATCGCGACGAAGGCCGGGCTGACCCGCTCCGGCCCGGACGACTGGCGGCCGGTGGGCCGCCCGGAGTACCTGCGCCAGCAGTGCGAGCTGAGCCTGCGCCACCTGGGCCTGGACTGCATCCCGCTCTACCAGCTGCACCGCATCGACGCGAAGGTGCCACTGGCCGACCAGCTCGGCGAGCTGGCGCTGCTGCGCCAGGAGGGCAAGATCCGGCACATCGGGCTGTCCCAGGTCAGCGTCGAGGAGATCGAGGCGGCCCGGGCGATCGCGCCGATCGTGTCCGTGCAGAACCTCTACAACCTGGCCGACCGCAGCGCGGAGGACGTGCTGGAGCACTGCGAGCGCCACGACCTGGCGTTCATCCCGTGGTTCCCGATCGCCACCGGCAACCTGGCCCGGCCCGGCGGCCCGCTCGACGCGATCTCGACCTCGCACGGCGCCACCCCGGCGCAGCTCGCGCTGGCCTGGCTGCTGCGCCGGTCGCCGGTGATGCTGCCGATCCCCGGTACGTCGTCGGTGGCGCACCTGGAGGAGAACGTGGCGGCGGCCGGGGTGGAGCTGACCGACGACGAGTTCGAGGCGCTGGCCAAGGCAACCTGAGCCGGCCGCCGCACCTCCGCCGACCCGCCCCTTTCGCGGACTGTGATCGAGCAACTACTGTCAGAGGGATTCTCGCGAGTGGGGGTCCGCTGTGGAGGAGTTCGACTACGTCATCGTGGGGGCCGGCGCGGCGGGGTGCGTACTGGCGAACCGCCTCACCGAGGATCCGGGGACGCGGGTGCTGCTGCTGGAGGCGGGCGGCTGGGACCGCAGCCCGTACGTGCGGGTGCCGAAGGCGTTCTCCCGGCTGATGGACGACCGGCGCACCGCCTGGCACTACCCGGCCACCACCGGGCCGGGCCGCCAGGAGATCTGGCAGCGCGGACGGATGATCGGCGGCTCCACGTCGGTGAACGGCATGATCTGGAGCCGCGGCGCGGCCCGGGACTGGGACGCCCTCGAACCGCTGGGCTGGGGCTGGTCGGCGATGCGGCGGGTGTTCCCGCAGTTGGAGGACCACCCGCTCGGGCCCGCGCCGCACCGGGGCACCGGCGGTCCGGTGCGGCTGTCCGTCGCCACCGGCACCGACCCGCTCGCCGAGGAGATGGTGGCGACCGGCGCCGAGCTGGGCTGGCGCCGCGCCGACGACCTGGACGCCCACGACGACGAGCGGATCGGCTACCCCACCGCCACGATCCGCGCCGGACGCCGGGTCAGTGCCGCGGACGCGTTCCTGCACCCGGTGCGGCGCCGGCCCAACCTGACCGTCGAGGTCGGCGCCGTCGTCCTGCGGGTGCTCGTCGAGGGTGGCCGCGCCACAGGTGTACGGGTGGCGCGCGGCGGCGGGGAGACCACGTACCGGGCGGCGGGTGAGGTGATCCTCGCCGCGGGCGCCCTGGCCACCCCGCACCTGTTGCAGGTCTCCGGCATCGGCCCGGCGGACACGCTGCGCGCGGCAGGGGTGCCGGTGCTGCTCGACCGGCCCCGGGTCGGCACCGGGCTGCGCGAGCACCGGTCGATCGTGCTCCAGTACCGCCTCGCCGAACCCGGCGGCCACAACATGACCATCGGCAGCCCGCTCGGGCAGGCCCGGGCGACGCTGCGCTGGCTGCTCACCCGGGGCGGACCGCTCGCCCTGCCGGTGCTGGACGTGGCGGCCCACCTCAAGTCCCGGCCGGAGCTGGATCGCCCGGACGCGCACCTGCTGATGGCGCCGTTCTCGGCCGCCCCGCCGCGCCCCGGCAAGGCGCTGGAGCTGGAGCGGGAGCCGGGCCTGATGTGCCTGGGCACCGTCACCCGGCCGGACAGCGAGGGCAGCCTGACGATCACCGACGCGGACCCGCGTACGCCGCCGGCCATCGTGGCGAACTACCTCACCACGGAGCACGACCGGCGGGTGGCGGTGGACCTGTTCCGCCGGATGCGGGAGTTCTTCGGCACCGGCCCGATCGCGAAGCGCATCCAGGCCGAGACGGTGCCCGGAACGGCGACCACCACCGACGCGGAGATCGTCGAGGCGGCTGTGGCACGCGGCTACTGCGGCTACCACGCGATCGGCACCTGCGCGATGGGCACCGGCGACGAGCACGTGGTCGACCAGCGGTTGCGGGTACGCGGCGTGGACGGGCTGCGGGTGGTCGACGCGTCGGTGCTGCCGGTGATGGTGGCCGGCTGGACCAGCGCCCCGGTGACCGCGCTGGCCTGGCGGGCCGCCGACGTGATCAGGGGACGGGACGCGGACTGACCGCCCGGACCCGGCCGGCGCTGCACCGGGGCCCGGCCGGACGTGCCCGGACCCGCGCGACGGCGGGTCCGGGCACGTGGCTCAGACCGCGAAGCAGTTCGGCTGGACCGGGGCGCCGGCGAGCACCTGGCGCACCGCCGTGTACGTGGTGCCGTCCAGCACCAGCCCGAGGTGGCCGACGACCCGCAGCGGGCACCAGGCCTGCACCAGGATGTTCGTCGCGCCGTCGGCGAGCACGGCGTTGTCGACCGGCCGGACCAGCTCGTCCTGCCAGGTGCGCACGGTGGCCCAGCGGACCGGGCCGGGCGTGTCGTCCCCGGCGTTGAGGTCGGCGAGGAAGCTCGACCCGATGGTCATCTGCTGGCAGGCGATCACACCGGCGCAGCTGCCCAGCCCGAGGACGGCGACCAGATTCGCGACGTAGGTGCCGTACTGCGGGCTGCCCAGGCTGACGTACTGGTCGACGGTGGCCGCGCCGCCGAGGTACTTGACGTACCAGCGGCTGACCAGCCCGCCCTCGGAGTGGCCGACCAGGTCGACGCGGGCCGCGCCGGTGGTGGCGCGGACCCGGTCCACGTAGGACGACAACGCCCGGGCGGACTCGCGGATGTCGCCGAGACCGAGGTTCGGCAACTGGAAGATCGAGACCCGGTAGCCGTCGGCGCGCAGCCGGGCGGCGATCGGCTCGTACGCGATGGAGATTCCACTCAGGCCACCGACCACGATCACCGGGTCGGCGGCCGCGGCGGCGGCCCGTTGCGCGGCGGTGGCGACGGCGGCCGTGTTCGACGGGGTGGCGGGTTCCGGGGCGGCGGCCTGGGCGGCGGCCGGGACGAGCAGGACGGTGGCGGCGGTGGTGGCGGCCAGGATCGTTCGAAGCAGCATGGGCTGCACCTCCGGGGGGAGGCACCCGGGCGGACCCGGGGGGACGGGTGGGATCCGATCGATCGTGGTCACGATGATGCGTGTCCGATTTCACACACGTCAATGAAAAGTTACGCGGCGGTAACCCTTGTCGCGCCCTCAGCACAAACCGGCATGCCGGACCGGGCTCAGTTGCCCAGCGCCTGCACCTTCGCGATGGTCTCCTGCACGTGCTGCCGGGCCGGTTCCCCGCCCTGCGCGGCCTGCGCCAGCGCCTGCCGGTAGGAGTCGATGACCCCGATCAGCGGGCCCGCCGTGGCCCCCTCCAGCGCGCCCGCCACCAGCGCCCGCGCCTCGGCCGCGTCCTGCGCGGCAGCGGCGGTGCGCGCCTTGGCCTCGTCCAGCTTCTGTGCCGCCGCCGCCAGCCTGGCGATGATCTCCGCCGCGCTCACACGCCCTCCCCCAGCTCACCCGCCCCGGAAGCCTACCTCCCCACCCCGCCCTCCCACCTTCGCGATCTTGCAGTTTCCGCCCGTCCAAAAGCCACCAATGCCGCACCCCGGGGGCCGCAACTCCATTATCGACGGAGCGGTAGGGGCGAGGTCAGCGGAGGAGGCGGAACAGGAGGAGATAGAGGCAGAAGAAGGACGGGGAGACCAGCGCGCAGATCACGAAACCCAGCGGCACGTACCGTCCGGCCGGGGGCGCGTCGCCCTCCACCGCCGGGCGGCCCCAGCGGGCGAGCACCACCTGACCGGCCACGAAGGACATCAACGGCACGCCCGCGCAGCTCAGCGCCGCCACCAGGTCCAGCCCGCTCACCGGCAGCGACGAACCCACTATCGCGATCAGCATCAGCAGCGAACCGGCGAGCGCGCAGCCCGCGTACACCACCACCGCCCGCGCCGGCGCGGACCAGGTGGGCAGCAGCACCGGCGTGCGGGCCAGCACGTCGGCCTGCTGCCCGAACACGTCGGCCTCCTCGGCGAGCCGCCCCGCCGCCGCCAGCTCCCCCGCCGGATCGCCGGCCCGCGGCGCCGGAACACCACCCGAGGGGTACGCCCCGACCTCCGGCCGCCCCGGGGCGTCGGCTACGCCGCCGGTCACCCCGTCACCCGGTCCGGGCGCGGGACCTGGTGCTCCCCCACCGGCCACCATCGCCGGTGCCGGCTCCTCCGCCGGGACCGAGGTCATCGGCACACCGATCGCCTGCCCGAGCCGGTCGAGGTGCTGCCCCTGGGCGGCGAGCCGCTGCCCGACCGAGTCGACGGCGGCCTGGAGGCCGCGGCGGCGCTCCGCCTCGGCGGCGATCTCCCGCTCACCGCCCCGCTGCCGGGTGGACAGCTCCCGCAGCAGCGCCGCGTACTCGTCGAATCCACTCATGGAACATCACTCCCGCCCGCGAACGGCACGATCAGCGCGGTGCGGTGCTCGTGCCGGTCGACGAGCAGGGCGCGTCCCTCGCGCGGGACGTACGCCAGGTCGTGCACGCCGAGGTGCAGGCCCAGGTCGGCGGCGGGGACGTTCAGCGCGACCAGGCCGGTCACGTCGTCGCGGTGACCGCTGCCGCCGAGGTCGTCGGCGAGCCGGCGCAGCCCGCGCCACCAGCCGAGCACGTGCACCCCGCGCGACGGTCCCTGGCGCAGCACGGCGCGCAGGTCGTCGTACCCGGATCGGAACGTCGCCGGGTCGGAGGCGGCGAGCGTCGTGGCGGCGGCGTCCATCCCGAACACCACCAGGTAGGTGCGCCCGGCGGCCGGGGCGTCCCCGGCTGCGGCCTCGGCGAGCTGGGCGCGCAGCGCGCCGGCGTCGAGGCGCCGGACCGGATGCCCGGCGGCGGCCAGCGTCATGGCCAGGTCGTCGGCGGCGTCGGTGGTGCCCGGTGCCAGCGGCGCGAACAGGAACCGGGCGGTGCCGGGGGCGTGCTGGCGGGCCAGGGACAGGGTCGCCGACCGGAGCACGTCCGCGCCGACCGCGGCGGTGCCGACCACCGCCAGGTGCCGGCCCGGGCTGCCGTCGAGCGCGAACCCGGCCGGGCTGCCGGGGACGTCGACCACGCGGCCGACGAGCGCGTACGGCGGGTCGGCGCCCGGCGTCAGCGCCGCCCAGGCGGGGTCGTCGGTGAGCCGGGGCATCTCGTGTCCCCGGAAGACGGCAGGCGGGCGTGACCCGGCCGGGCGGGCCGCGTGCAGTTCGTGGCGCAGCGCCGCGAGGTCGGCCGAGGCGGCGTGCGCGTCCGGGAACCGCACCTCGGCGTCCGAGCCGGGCGCGCCCGCGCCGGTGTTCACCACTGCGGTGCCGACGGTGAGCCCGCGTGCGGCGTCGTTGCGCGGGTCCAGCACGGCGTCGCCGCCGGGCAGCGCGATCCGCAGCGGGAACTGCCCGAAGATCGCCTCGGCCCGGCCGTAGAGCGCCTCGATGCCGGTGGTGCTCTGGCTCGCCAGCACCAGGTGCAGGCCGTACGAGCGGCCCTTGCGGGCCAGTTCCTCGATCAGGTCGACGGCCTGCCGGGCCAGCGCGTCGTTGCCGGCGAACAGCACGTGGAACTCGTCGACGACTGTGACGATCCGGGGCGGCCGGGCGTTGGGCGGCAGGTCGGCCAGGCGGCTGACGCCGTGCCGCTTCAGCAGGTCGGCGCGGCGGCCCAGTTCGGCGCGCAGCTCGCGCAGCACCGCCACGCCGTACTCGCGGTCGGACTCGATGCCGACCGCGTCGGCGTGCGGCAGCCAGGTGGGGTCGCGGTCGGTGGGCACGAACTCGGTGAAGCTGACGCCCTCCTTGAAGTCGAGCAGCATCAGCCGCAGCTCGGCCGGGGAGTAGCGGGCGGCCAGCCCGTACAGCACGTCGAGCAGCAGCACCGTCTTGCCGGCACCGGTCCGCCCGCCGATCAGCCAGTGCGGGGTGGCGTCGTCGAACGCCACGCTCAGCGGACGGCGGCCGGCCCGGCCGAGCACGGTACGCAGCCCGGACGCGGCGGACCCGGCCCAGCGCTGCGCGGGCAGCAGGTCGGTGAACGTGACGCCGTCCTGATCGGCGGCCTCGGCGTACCGGCGGGCCAGCGCGGTGACAGTGGCGTGCGACGGGTCGCCGTCGAGCACCACCGGAGCGGCCAGCCCGCTGCCGTCGGTGCTGAACGGACGCCCCGGCGGATCACCGACGAGCGTGTACCGCTCGGTGACGCGCAGCTGGGTGGTGGCGCCCAGCGGCGGAGCCGCGCTCGGCCCGGCCGGTGGGTGGCCGGCCAGCAGCACGCAGACGGCCGCGGCCGGGCCGGCGTGGGTGAGCGCGGCCAGCCGGGCCAGTTCCCGGGGCGGTGGCGCGGACGCGGCGACCACCACCAGCAGCTCGCGGTCCTCCGGCGCGGACCGCTGGGCGGTACGGGCGTGCCGCTCGGCCAGGTCGAGCAGGGCCGTCGTCTCCGCCTCGGTGGTCGCCGCCGCGGCGAGCACCCCGGCATCCTGGAGCGGGCGCAACGGCAGGAACGCCGCGCCGAAGGCGGCCTGGTCGATGCCGGCCACCCGGATCGCGCCGGCCGGAGCGGCGGTCAGCAGCCGTACCACCACCGCCCGCAGCAGCTCGCCGACGCGCGGGTCACGGGCGTCCGCGTCGACGGCCAGGTGCGCGCCCGCGCCCACCGGCACGAGCACCGGGAACGCGCCGTCGACAGTGGTCGCGGCGCCGAGGCGTACCGGAACGGGGTGGGTCGCGACGCGGGCGGTGCCGGGCACCGCGGCGGCCAGCTCACCGCCGAGGCGGGCCAGCCGCGCGACCAGCTCGGGACTGCCCACCGGCGCCGGGCCCGCGGCGCCCAGCAGCCGCCGGGCCGTCTCCCAGTGCCGCACCGCCCGCCGATGCCGATCGACCGCCTGCCGGTACGCCGCCGCGAGTCTGCCCACCGTCCGCCCTCCGACGTTTGCGATCGAAGGGAACCCTAACGGACGCGCGCCGCACCGGCACGGGGCGCTCCGCACCGGGGATTCGTCCACTGTTCACCCGGCTACGGACGGGCGCGCCGCACGCCGTTCCCCCGGCCCGGCTTGCCTTCCCCCAGGCAATCGTGCGCACAGGAAGGCGACGACGTGACCACCTCACCTCTTCCCCGGCGGTCCCTGCTGCGCGGCGGCGTGGCCGGCGGACTCGGCATCATGGTGGCCGGCAGCCTGGAGGCGATCGCCGGACCGGCGGCGGCCCGGCCCGCCTGCCGCCCCGCCGTCGGCTACGGCGACCTGGTGCCGGACCCGGCCGGCCTGCTGGCGCTGCCGCCGGGCTTCTCGTACACGGTCGTCGCGCAGGCGGGCGCGACGCTGCTGGAGTCCGGGCAGCCCACCCCGAGCGACGCGGACGGCACCGGCTGCTTCCGCGGCCCGCACGGCTCGGTGCTGGTGAACAACCACGAGATCGGCGGCGACGAGCCGTACCCGGTGCCCGCGCTGCCCGGCCTCACCTACGACCCGGGCGCCCGCGGCGGCACCACCACCATCGAGGTGGACCGGCACGGGCGGCGGCTGCGCGAGTACGTGAGCGTGGCCGGCACTCACAACAACTGCGCCGGTGGCATCACCCCGTGGGGCACGTGGCTGACCTGCGAGGAGACCGAGCAGCGGGCCGGCGGGCGGTTCCTGAAGGACCACGGGTACGTCTTCGAGGTCGACCCGCACGACCGGTCCGCCAACACCGACCCGGTGCCGCTGACGTTCCTCGGGCGGTACTCCCACGAGGCGGTGGCCGTCGACCCGTACACCCATTCGATCTACCTGACCGAGGACGCGAGCGGGCCCAACGGCCTGTACTTCCGGTGGACGCCGCCGCCCGGCTTCCGGGCCGGCAAGGGCGCGCTGCGGGCGCTCGCCCAGCGGCCCGACGGCGGCACCGCGGGCAGCCTCGCGGCGATGCGCTGCCTGCGCGGCGACGACCACGTGGCCGACCTGTCCGAGGCCACCACGCCCGGCACCCGCTACCGGGTGGAGTGGGTCGAGGTGCCGGACCGCGACGCCCGGACCGTGTCGGTACGCAAGCAGTTCACCGACGCCGAGGTGACCCGCAGCCGCAAGCTGGAGGGCGCCTGGTGGGGCGACGGCGGCGCGTACTTCGTGGCCAGCTACGCCCGACACGACGACGGCAGCGCCAACGAGCACGACGGGCAGGTGTGGTTCTACGACCCGCGCCGCCAGACCGTGACGCTGAAGACCATCTTCGGGGTGAACACCGACCCGGAGGCCGACACCGGCAACTACGACGGGCCGGACAACATCACCGTGTCGCCGTACGGCGGGGTGATCCTGGCCGAGGACGGCGAGGGCGTGTCGCACCTGGTCGGCGTCACCGAGCAGGGCAAGGCGTATCCGCTGGCCCGCAACGAACTGAACGACAGCGAGTTCACCGGGCCGACGTTCAGCGCGGACGGGAAGACGCTGTTCGCCAACATCCAGTCGCCGGGGTACGTGTTCGCGATCACCGGACCGTGGGGGCGGCCTGGTAACGGGCACCGCTGAGCGGGTGGCCGGCGGTTCCCGGGCGGGAGCCGCCGGCCGATCCGCCTCTCCTCGGCGATCTTGCACCTGCGGCCCCGAAGAATGGGTGCATGAGCCGCATTTCGCCGCCCGAAAGTGCAAGATCGGCGCACTGGACCGCGCCGACGGTTGTCCGCGCGACGCTCTCGGCGATCGCGGAGTACGGCGGGGTCGGCTGAACCCGGCCGCACCCGCCCCTTCCTCCCGCACAGAGCAGCCCTTGATGCGTCACGTCAACAAACGGCCGGACGTATCAATTCATGCCCGCCGGCGGGCGCAGGCCGTCCAGCGCGATGGCCAGGACGCGGTCCCGCTGGGCCGGGTCCGGGAACTGGTACGCGGCGAGGCCGCTGATCAGCCGGATCACGTCGTCGAAGCCGGCGTCCGGCCGAGCTTCCCCGGCGGCCTGGGCGCGGCGCAGCAGCGGCTCGCCGGTCGCGTAGATCTCGGTGCGGCAGCTGCGGAACACCTCGGAGTCGTGCACCAGCTCCTCGGCCAGCGCCCGCTTGGTGGCCACGTAGGCGACGAACCGGTGCAGCCAGCCGACCAGGGCGTCCCACGGGGGCTCGTCGGCCAGGTCGGCGGCGGAGGCGCTGAGCGCGCGCACCTCCTCGACGTAGACCGCCTCGAAGAGGTCCCGCCGCTGCGGGAAGTTGCGGTAGAGCGTGCCGATGCCCACGCCCGCCCGGCGGGCGATCTCCTCCAGCGACGCGCCCGCGCCGTGCTCGCCGAAGACCTCGCGGGCGGCGGCGATCAGCGCGTCGTAGTTGCGGCGGGCGTCGGCCCGCTTGGGGCGGCGCGCGAAGACCTCGCCGGACACGTCGGCGTCAGCCATGAGGCGCGTCACCCCTTCCGCCTTGCAACCGGAGGCACCCCTCCGCTAGGTTAATGGAGGCAAGCCTCCGGTTACTGACCGGAGCCACCCCTCCGGATAGCTTACTCCGGACTTCCGGCCGCCCTCCGGCCACGCGATCCTCGCGCCACGACACGGACCCGGGAGGTCCCACCATGCCCGCCGACCGCTGAGCGCCCGCACGACCCGGCCGCCACCGCCGCACGACTGCGCGAGCGGCCGCCAGTCTCGTACCGACAACGGGGAGTTCTCCCACATGATCCACTCATCAGGGCGCGGCTCGCGCCGACTCACCTTCCTCGTGCTGGCCGCCGGCACCGGATTCTTCGCGATGCTCCAGTCGCTGATCACGCCGGTGCTGCCCACCATCCAGCACGACCTGCACACCTCGCCCAACACGGTGACCTGGGTGCTCACCGCGTACCTGCTCTCCGCGTCCGTCTTCACGCCGATCGTCGGCCGCATCGGCGACATGGTCGGCAAGGAGAAGACGCTCGTCTTCTCGCTCGCCGCGCTCGCGCTGGGCTGCCTGCTGGCAGCCGTCGCCCCCAGCATCGGCGTGCTGATCGCCGCCCGCGTGGTGCAGGGCATCGGCGGCGCCGTCTTCCCGCTCTCGTTCGGCATCATCCGCGACGAGTTCCCGGCCGCCCGGGTCAGCTCGGCGGTGGCCTCGATCTCCGCGGTCGTGGCAGTCGGCGGCGGGCTGGGCGTGGTGCTGGCCGGGCCGATCGTGGCCACCCTGGGCTACCGGTGGCTGTTCTGGATCCCGCTGGTGGTGGTCGGGCTGACCGCGCTCGCCGCGCACCGGTTCGTGCCGCGCTCGCCGGTACGCACCCCGGGCCGGATCAACTGGCTCAGCGCCGTACTCCTGTCCGGCTGGCTGGTGGCGCTGCTGCTGCCGGTCAGCAAGGGCGCCGCGTGGGGTTGGGGCTCCGGCCGGGTGGTCGGACTGCTGGCGCTGGCCGCGGCGCTCGCGGCCGCCTGGCTGGCGACCGAGGCCCGGGCCGCGAACCCGCTGATCGACCTGCGGATGATGCGCCTGCCCGCGGTCTGGACCACGAACCTCGTCGGGCTGCTCTACGGCGCCTCGATGTTCGCCGTCTACGCGTTCCTGCCGCAGTTCGCGCAGATCCCGACCAGCGCCGGCTACGGCTTCGGCGCCAGCGTCACCCAGGCCGGGCTGCTGATGCTGCCGATGCTCGTCGGCATGTTCGTGGCCGGCCTGCTGGCCGGACGGCTGCAGTCCCGGTTCAGCGCCAAGGCGCAGCTGAGCACCGGCGCGGTGTTCAACGTGGCGGCCGCCGCCATGCTGACCGTCGCGCACGACACCCGCTGGCAGGTCGGGATCGCCGGCGGTCTGGTGGGCCTCGGCATCGGGCTGGCGTTCGCCTCGATGGCCAACCTGATCGTGGCGAACGTGCCGGCCGGGCAGACCGGCGCGGCGACCGGCATGAACGCCAACATCCGTACCATCGGCGGCGCGATCGGCGCGGCGCTCGCCAGTGCCGTGATCACCGCGAATCCGCAGCCGAGCGGGCTGCCCCGGGAGGCCGGTTTCACGGCGGGCTTCCTGCTGCTCACCGGCATCTCGGTGGCCGCGGCGCTGGCCGCGCTCGCCGTACCCTCCGGTCGCCGCCGGTGGCCCCGGCGGCGGATCGGGCCGGCGGTGCCGGACCTGGCGCCGGTGCCGGCCGCGGAGCTGGTCCCGGCCCGCTGACCTCAAGGGGTACGAGCAGACGAGAGCCCCGCCCGGCGCGTGCCGGGCGGGGCTCCGCGGTGCCGGCCGCCTTCGCGGCTACGGTCCGAGCGGCGCGAGAAATGATCCTTGCCTCCCTGGCTGCCCAGCACGGCGACCTCGAACCCCAACCATGATCACGAATGGCGGCTGCGCACTAGCGTGGTGCGACGCGGCAGCCGGGGTCGGGGCCGGTGTCGGCCACGCCGCAGTGGAACACCTCGACCGGGGCGGCGTCCACGTCGGGCACCTTCGCCACGGTGAGCAGCGCCAGCCGCTTCGCCACCGGTTCGCCTGAGTCCGGGGCGTACCGGATGAGGCCGCTGACCCCCGGGTAGCCGCCGGCGGCGTTCTGCCGCAGCACCTCGGCGTGCACCCCGACCGGGTTGACCGAGCGGGGCTCCCAGCGGCGGCCGGTGTCGGCGTGGCGCAGGCGGGCGGCGAGGCTCTCCAGCGCGCGTACCGTCATCATGGTGGCGTCGTAGGCCAGGCTGACCCGCTCGCCGACCGGCGGGCCGGTCCCGGCGCGGCATCGGGGCGGGTCGAGCAGGCCGTCCGCGCCGATCCAGGTGAGGAAACTGCCCCGGGCGTCGTCGCGCCCGGCCTGCGCGGACCGCAGCGACGCGCAGGTGGCCAGCGCGGCCTTCGACACGTACGTGACCGGCAGGTTGCCCGGCGCGCTGGCGCGCAGCCCCGGGTTGGCCATGTAGCGGTTCACCGAGTCGTCGGCGACCAGGTGCCGGGGCGGGTTCGCGCCGCACTCCTTGAGCGCGCGCATGAACCCGTCGAACTCCGACCAGCGGCCGGCGAAGAAGAGCATCCCCGGGTAGCCGCACTCCTGGGTGAGCCGCCGCCCGCTGCGCCACTCGTCGAGCCGGGTGATCCGGTCGCCGAAGCGTTCCCGCAGGCCGTCGACGAGGGTGGCGACGTACAGGTCGTCGGTGAGCGAGCTGCCCTCGCCGGTGGTCCAGTAGACGTGCGCCTCCCCCACCCGCAGCACCTGCCGGGCGTACGCCTCGACCATCCGGGCCTGGTCCCGGTTCGGCGCCGACATGGCCAGGTAGAGGCTGGAGTTGGCGTCCATCCGGTCGGCCGACAGCGTGGGGGCGAGCACCGGCAGGCCGACCCGGTTGAGTTCGCGCAGCGCCGCCGCCGTGCTGGTGCGGCTGTCCACCAGCCCGACCACGCCGAGCACTGTGGGGTCGTCGCGGGCCAGCCCTTCCAGCATCCGCACCGCGTCGTCGGCGTGCCGCATCTGCCGCCCGGCGTTCGCCACCACGATGTGCAGCAGCGCCGCGTCGTCCGCCGCCGCCGACTCCTGGAGCAGGGCGTACTGGGCGGTGGCCATGCCCTCCAGTTCCTCCCGCTCGGAGACGTAGGACTCCTCGTCCGCGCGGGTCCGGTTGCCGGTGAGGCTGCCCAGGTAGACAAGCGTCAGGTAGGGGCGGCGGTGCTCGCTGCGCCGCCACACCTCCTCGGCGGCCCGGTTCTGGGCGAAGATGCGCCGCTGCACGGCGCGCAGCCGGTCCTGCCCGGGTTCGCTGTTGAAGACCTGCCCGGCGGTGTCGCTGTAGCCGACGCACTCGCCGCCGACGAGCCGGACGGTGACCCGATCGGTGGGCCAGGGGCGGCAGTCAGGCGCCCACCGCCCGTGCGCCCACACGCCCAGCCCGGCGACGAGCGCCAGGGCCACCGCGGCGGGCAGGAACCGCCGCGCCCACCAGGGCGGGTCGGGTGCGACAAGGGCCGGCGGGACGCCTCCCACCGGCGCGTCGACGTCCCGGTCGTCCGCCTCCAGCAGCATCAGCCAGGCGCCGGAGCGACGCAGCCGGCGGTTCTCCGGCAGCGCCTCGGCCCACTCCTCGTACGCCTCCTCGGCCTCGGCCAGCGGCCGGGAAGCGGCCGGTTCCGGCGGCGGGTCGGCGGCGACCGCGACGACGAGCAGCGGGTCGTTGCGGCCGGTCTCGTTGCGCACCTCGTCGACGAGCCGGACCAGCGTGTGCCCGACGTTGTCCGGCCGCGCGCCGTCGAGCACCAGCACCGGATAGGCGGTGCGGCGCCAGTCCCCGGGCCGCCAGAACCGCCGCCGGTACGCCAGGCGCAGGTCCTCCAGGAACGCGTGCAGCAGCAGCTTCTCCACCTGGGCCGGGTGTTCGCCGTCGCGCCAGCCGGCGGTGAGCCGCTCGGCGAAGCCGAGGAACGTCACCGACTGCCGGGGCGCCAGGTACTGCTGGCGCATGAACCAGCGGTACTGCCGTCCGACGAGCGGCACCCGGCCGGAGACGGCGATCCGGAACACGACGCCGGGCACGGCCCGCCACAGCAGCCAGAGCAGCAGATGCAGCGCGGCGCCGAGGCCGGAGTCGCCGCCGACCTGGGGGTCGTCACCGGTCCGCCGTCCCCGCCAGTCCCGCAGCCGGCGGACCAGCGCGGCCCGGCCGCTGTCGGCGGCGTCCAGGTCCACGGCGAGCGTCTGGTGCATCAGCCAGTCGGCCAGCGGGTAGTGCCGGAACCGCAGCCGGGGCGCGCCGAACGCCTCCACTGAGAGTTGCCGGTGCAGTTCGCGCAGCACGGCTGCGACGTCGTCGCCGGCCGGGCGGCCGGTCAGGTCCAGCACTACGTGCGGCACCCGGCGCCCGGCCCGGCGCGCCGCGAAACGCCGTAGCAGGGCCGCGACCGCGCCGTCCCCGGTGGGCCGGACCAGCCAGAGCAGCGGGAGCCGGCGGTCGCCGCGGCGTGGACGCCGCAGCAGCCGGGCCAGCAGGGTGAGCAGTTCCGGGCCACCGGCCGGGAGTTGCTCGCGGACCGGCCGCGGCCGGGTCGCCGGTTCACGCATGGTCACCTCCGGGTCGCATGCGGTGTCGCACCATTGTCGACGTTCGATGCAACCCGGCACGGCGGGGCCCCGCTCGACGGACGGGTGTCGAGCGGGGCCTCCTCGCGTGCGGATCAGCCGATGGCGGCGGTCAGCGCGGCCAGGTAGCCGTAGCGGTAGCCGTTCGCGTTCGGGTGGTACGCCTCGATGACGCCGCTGACGTCGCGGATCCACGGCTCGGCGGCGCACACGCCGTGCCCGGCGAAGAACGGCCGCGCGTCGACGAAGGTTCCCCCGGCCGCGGCCGCCCGGCCGGAGATGACGCCGTTGAGCGTGTCGGCGGCCTGGTTGAGGATGGTGCGCTTGTAGCTGCTCATGGCGAGCAGTCCACAGGAGCCGGTCTCGAACAGCCGCGGGTAGCCGAGCACCACCAGCCGGGCGTTCGGGGCCCGGTTGCGGATCGCGGTGTACGTGGCGTCGAGCCGGGCGGGCAGCGTGGCGGTGGCGAACGCCTTCGACTCGTTCACCGCGCTCTCGCAACTGGACGTGCTGCCGAAGCGGCAACTGGTCATCACGTCGGCGAAGCCCGCGTCGTTGCCGCCGATGGTGATGGTGACCAGCGTGGTGCTACTGCTGAGCTGGCCGACCTGGTTGGCCAGCACGTCGGCGGTGACCGCGCCTCCGCAGGCCGGGAACTTGAAGCTGGTGACCGAATGGGCGGCCGCCCAGAGCGGGGCGTACGACTTCTGGCTGCGCAGGCAGGTGGACAGGTCGTACGGGCCGGCGCCGACCCCGGAGGAGTAGGAGTCGCCGAGGGCGACGTAGTTGACGGTGGCCGCCCGGGCGGCGCCGGGCAGGAGCACGGCGCCGAGTACGGCCGCCAGGAGGGCGGCGAACACGGTACGGACGCGACGGGGCATGGCAGAGCCTCCACGGGGCAGGGGTGGTGGAGCCCGTTGACCGCGCGCGTGGCCGAGGGATCGGTGCTGTTACTGGTCGGTAATGCTATCGAAACATTCGTCGAAATTGAATAGCCCCGATCGGCCGGAAGGACAGATACGTTCACATGTGTCGATTTAGTTTGACGGTGACGACACCCGACGGAGGGAGTCCCACCGTGCGACGCGCACTCACGGCGGCCATCGCCGCCCTGACCCTCACCGCAGCCGGCACCACAGTGACCGGTGCCCCCGGCCAGGCCGCCCCCACCGGCTGGGGCCGGCCGCGACCCGCGGCGGCCACCCCGACGCCGGGCAGCCCCGGGCTGGGCGACAGCTACTTCCCCGACTACGGCAACGGCGGCTACGACGTCGGCCACTACGACATACGGCTGCGCTACGAGCCGGCCACCGACCGGCTCAGCGGCACCACCACGATCCTCGCCACCGCCACGAAGGACCTGTCCCGGTTCAACCTGGACTTCGCCCTCGACGTCGAGTCGGTGCGGGTGAACGGGTGGGTCGCCGGGTTCGCCCGGGCCGGCGACCACGAGCTGGTGATCACTCCGGCCCGGCTGCTGACGAAGGGCCAGCAGCTCACCGTCGTGGTGAGGTACGCCGGCGTGCCGTCGCAGACCACCGTCTACGGCTACACGGCGTGGACGCGTACCGCCGACGGGGCGCTCGCCGTCAACGAGCCCGAGTCGGCCTGGTGGTGGTACCCGAGCAACGACCACCCGAAGGACAAGGCCACCTGGGACGTCTCGGTGTCGGTGCCGACCGGCGTCGAGGTGATCAGCAACGGCGTGCAGCCGCGCGACCCGCTGCCCGAGGCCGGCAACCGCACCCGGTGGAGCTGGCGCAGCGTCAAGCCCGGCGCCACGTACCAGGCGTTCCTGGCCATCGGGCAGTACGACATCGTCACCGACACCGCGCCGAACGGGCAGCCGGTGGTGAACGCGTACAGCACCACGCTGGGCGAGCGCCTGCCCGCCGCGCGGGCCAGCATCGAACGCACCGCCGAGATCGTCGACTGGGAGAGCGGGCTGTTCGGCCCGTACCCGTTCGAGGCGCAGGGCGGCGTGGCCGGGCCGGTCGACGGCATCGGGTTCGCCCTGGAGACGCAGACCCGCCCGGTCTACGGCCCCGGCTTCTGGCGGCGCGGCGCCAACACGTACGTGGTGGTGCACGAGAACGCCCACCAGTGGTTCGGCGACTCGGTGTCGGTGGCCGACTGGCGGCACATCTGGCTCAACGAGGGCTTCGCCTCGTACGCCGAGTGGCTCTGGTCGGAGGAGCAGGGCGAGGGCACCGCGCAGGAGCTGTTCGACTTCACCTACGACAGCTACCCGGCCGACTCCGAGTTCTGGCAGGTGCGCCCCGGCGACCCGGGGCCGAGCGGGATCTTCGACGCCGCCGTCTACGACCGCGGCGCGATGGCGCTGCACCAGATCCGGCTCGCCGTGGGCGACGCCGCGTTCTTCCGCATCCTGCGCACCTGGACGGCCAAGCGGCAGTACGGCAACGGCACCGTCGCGCAGTTCCAGGCGCTCGCCGAGCGGATCTCCGGACGGGATCTCGACGCGGTGTTCACCACCTGGCTGTTCACCTCCGGCCGGCCCGACGTGGCGACCGCCGCGCGGACGACAGCCGCACCGGCGCAGCCGGCCTCGTGGGCGAAGATCCGGGCCGCGCACGACCTGCTCGGCCGCTGACATCCGCCGCCGCGCTGCGCGTCGTCCGCGGACAGCGCGCCGCGCGGCGGGGGATGTTAAGAAGGGCCCCCTCCTCTACCTGAGGCGTTAAGAGGGGGCCCTTCCTTTCACCTGGCGGCGAGCGGCTGGCGGGCCGGGTCGACAGGGGCGGGCAGCTCGCCCACCCCGCCCAGGTACGCGTGGATCGCCGCCGCGGCGGCGCGTCCCTCGGCGATCGCCCAGACGATCAGCGACGCGCCCCGGTGCATGTCACCGGCGACGAAGACACCGTCGGCGGCCTGCCAGTCGGGGCCGGAGTCGATCGCGCCCCGGCGGTTGCGGGTCACCCCGAACTGGGCCAGCAACGGCTGCTGCTCGGTGCCCTCGAAGCCGATGGCGAGCAGCACCAGGTCGGCCGGGATCTCCCGCTCGGAGCCGGGCAGCGGCGTGACGATGCGGCGACCGTCCACCTTCTCCACGGTCACCTCGGCGATCCGGACCGCGCGGACCCGGCCGGTGCCGTCGTCCACGAACTCCTGCACCGCGACGGCGAAGACCCGCTCGCCGCCCTCCTCGTGCGCCGGGTAGTTGCGCAGCACCCACGGCCAGGTCGGCCACGGGTCGCGCTCCGCGTCCCGCTCCGACGGCGGCTCCGGGTAGAGGTCGAGCTGGTGGACGCCGGCCGCGCCCTGCCGGTGCGCCACACCGAGGCAGTCCGCGGCGGTGTCGCCACCACCGATGATCACCACGTGCTTGCCGGCGGCGTCGATCGGCGTACCGTCGGGCAACGTCGCGAGCGCGGGCCGCCCGTCCCCGGCGGCGGCCACGACCCGGTTCGCGGCGACCAGGTGCGCCATCGCCTGGTGCACGCCGCGCAGCTCCCGGCCCGGCGTCTCCGGGGTGTCCCGGCCCTGCAACGCACCGCAGGCCAGCAGCACCGCGTCGTGCTCGGCGCGCAACTGCTCGGCGGTCACGTCGACGCCGACCTCGACACCGGTCCGGAAGCGCACACCCTCGGCGGTGAGCTGGGCCAGCCGCTTGTCGATGTGCTGCTTCTCCAGCTTGAAGTCGGGGATGCCGTAGCGGAGCAGGCCGCCGATCGCGTCGTCGCGCTCGTACACGGTGACCGTGTGACCGGCGCGGGCGAGCTGCTGCGCGGCGGCCAGCCCGGCCGGGCCGGAGCCGACCACCGCCACCGACCGCCCGGTCGGGGTGGACGCGGGCCGGGGCCGCAGGCCGTCGCGGGCCACTGCCGCGTCGGCGATCTCCACCTCGACCTGCTTGATGGTGACCGGCTGCTGGCCGCCGAGGCCGAGCACGCAGGCCGCCTCGCACGGCGCCGGGCAGAGCCGGCCGGTGAACTCGGGGAAGTTGTTCGTGGCGTGCAGCGACTCCACCGCGGCGTCCCAGTTGCCGGTGCGGACCAGGTCGTTCCAGTCCGGGATGCGGTTGCCCAGCGGGCAACCGTCGTGGCAGAACGGGATGCCGCAGTCCATGCACCGGGTGGCCTGCTCGCGGATCAGCTCCTCACCGGCCGGCGGGTAGACCTCCCGCCAGTCGGAGATGCGCACCGGCACCGGACGGCGGGCCGGCAGCCGCCGGTCGTAGCGCAGGAAACCGTTCGGGTCAGGCACGAGCCACCTCCTGGGCGACCGCCCGGGGCGCGGGCGGTACCGGCGCGGCCGACGGCACGCTGAGCGCACTCATCACCGCGTCGTCGACGTCTCGGCCGGCGGCTTCGGCGGCCCGCATGATCTCCATGACCCGGCGGTAGTCCCGGGGCACCACTGCGGTGAACTCCTCCACCGCCTGCGGCCAGCGCTTGAGCAGGTCCTCGGCGACGGCCGAGTCGGTCTCGGCGAAGTGCCGCTGGACCAGCTCGTGCAGCCGGTCGCGTTCCTCGTCCCGCAGCGGCGACAGGTCGACCAGCTCGGCGTTCACCAGCCGCTGGTCGAGCCGGTGCACGAACGCGGTGCCACCGGACATGCCGGCGGCGAAGTTGCGCCCGGTCGGCCCGAGCACCACGACGGTGCCGCCGGTCATGTACTCGCAGCCGTGGTCGCCGAGGCCCTCGACCACCGCGACCGCGCCCGAGTTGCGCACCGCGAACCGCTCCCCCACCCGGCCGCGCAGGAACACCTCGCCGCCGGTGGCGCCGTACAGGATGGTGTTGCCGGCGATGATCTGGTCCTCGGCGCGGCGGCCCGGCGTGGCGTCCACGCCGGCGAACGGCGCGTCGGCGTCCGGCCGGACCACGATCCGGCCGCCGGACAGTCCCTTGCCGACGTAGTCGTTGGCGTCGCCGTACAGGCGCAGCGTGACCCCGCGCGGCAGGAACGCGCCGAACGACTGGCCGGCGGTGCCGCGCAGCCGGAACTCGATCGTGTCGTCGGGCAGCCCGTCGCCGCCGAAGCGGCGGGTCACCTCGCCGCCGAGCATGGCGCCGACGCTGCGGTGCTCGTTGCGGACCTCGACCTCGACCCGGACCGGGATACTGTCGCGCAGCGCCGGCCCGGCCAGCTCGATGAGCCGGTTGTCCAGCGCCGCGTCGAGGCCGTGGTCCTGGGCGCGTACGCCCCGGCGGGCCGCGCCCTCGGGCAGCTCCGGCAGGTGCAGCACGCGGCTCAGGTCGAGCCCGTGGCCCTTCCAGTGGTCGATCGCGCCGGCCACGTCGAGCAGCTCGGTGTGGCCGATCGCCTCGTCGATGCTGCGGAAGCCCAGCTCGGCCAGGTAGCCGCGGACCTCCTCGGCGAGGAACAGGAAGAAGTTCTCCACGAACTCCGGCTTGCCGGTGAAGCGCTCACGCAGCACCGGGTTCTGGGTGGCGATGCCGACCGGACAGGTGTCCAGGTGGCACACCCGCATCATCACGCAGCCCTCGACGATCAGCGGCGCGGTGGCGAAGCCGAACTCCTCGGCGCCGAGCAGCGCCGCGATCAGCACGTCCCGGCCGGTCTTGAGCTGGCCGTCGACCTGCACCGTCACCCGGTCGCGCAGCTTGTTCAGCAGCAGCGTCTGCTGCGCCTCGGCCAGGCCCAGCTCCCACGGGGTGCCGGCGTGCTTGAGCGAGTTGAGCGGGGACGCGCCGGTGCCGCCGTCGTGCCCGGAGATCAGGATGACGTCGGCCTTGAGCTTGGCCACGCCCGCCGCGACGGTGCCCACGCCCACCTCGCTGACCAGCTTGACGTGCACCCGGGCGGCCGGGTTGACGCACTTCAGGTCGTGGACGAGCTGGGCCAGGTCCTCGATGGAGTAGATGTCGTGGTGCGGCGGCGGGGAGATCAGGCCGACGCCAGGGGTGGCGTGCCGGGTGCGGGCGATCCACGGCCAGACCTTGTTGCCTGGTAGCTGCCCGCCCTCGCCGGGCTTGGCGCCCTGCGCCATCTTGATCTGGAGGTCGTCGGCGTTGACGAGGTATTCGCTTGTCACGCCGAACCGGCCGCTGGCGATCTGCTTGACCGCGGAGCGCCGCGCCGGGTCGTGCAGCCGCTCGACGTCCTCGCCGCCCTCGCCGGTGTTGGACTTGCCGCCGAGCCGGTTCATCGCGATGGCGAGCGTCTCGTGCGCCTCCGCCGAGATCGACCCGTACGACATGGCGCCGGTGGCGAAGCGCTTGACGATCTCGGAGGCCGGCTCGACCTCGTCCAGCGGCACCGCCGGGCGTACGCCGGTGCGCAGCGTGAACAGCCCACGCAGCGAGCCCGCCTGCGCGGCCAGCTCGTCCACCTTGGCGGTGTACTGCCGGAACACGTCGTACTGGCGGCTGCGGGTGGCGTGCTGGAGCAGGAAGACCGTCTCCGGGTTGAACAGGTGCAGTTCGCCCTCGCGGCGCCACTGGTACTCGCCGCCGACCTCCAGCCGGTCGGTGGCCTGCGCGCCCGGTGCCGGCCAGGCCCGCGCGTGCCGGGCCGCCACCTCGGCGTGGATCTCGTTCAGGCCGATGCCGCCGATGGTGCTCGGGGTGCCCCGGAAGTACCTGTGGACCAGGCGGGTGTCCAGGCCGACCGCCTCGAAGACCTGCGCGCCGCAGTACGACGACACGGTCGAGATGCCCATCTTGGACATGATCTTCAGGACGCCCTTGCCGAGCGCCTTGACGTAGTTGCGGACGGCCTTGACCCGGTCCACGCCGGCCAGCACGCCGGTGGAGATCATGTCCTCCACCGACTCGAAGGCCAGGTACGGGTTGACCGCCGCCGCGCCGTACCCGATCAGCACCGCCGCGTGGTGCACCTCGCGGCAGTCGCCGGACTCGACGATCAGCGCCACCTGGGTACGGGTCTGCTCGCGGACCAGGTGCTGATGCACCGCGGCGGTGAGCAGCAGCGACGGGATCGGCGCCAGGTCGGCGTTGGAGTCCCGGTCGGAGAGCACCAGGATGCGGACGCCGTCCTCGATCGCCTCGGACACGTGCCGGCAGATCTCGGTCAGCCGCGCCTTGATGCCGGCGCCGCCGTCGCGCAGGCGGTAGAGCCCGGAGACCCGGACCGCCTTGAAGCCGGGCAGGTCGCCGTCCTCGTCGATGGACAGGATCTTGGCCAGCTCGTCGTTGTCGATCACCGGGTACGGCAGCACGATCTGCCGGCAGCTCGCCGGGCCCGGGTCGAGCAGGTTGCCCTCCGGCCCGATGGTGGACGCCAGGCTGGTCACCAGCTCCTCCCGGATGGCGTCCAGCGGCGGGTTGGTGACCTGCGCGAAGAGCTGATGGAAGTAGTCGTAGAGCAGACGCGGCCGGGTGGACAGCGGGGCGATCGGCGTGTCCGTGCCCATCGAGCCGATCGGCTCGGCGCCGCTGCGGGCCATCGGGCCGAGCAGGATCTTCAGCTCCTCCTCGGTGTAGCCGAACGTCTGCTGGCGGCGGCGTACCGAGTCGTGGGTGTAGACGGTGTGCTCGCGCGGCGGCAGGTCGTCCAGCTCGATCAGGCCGGCGTGCAGCCACTCCTGGTACGGCTGCTCGGCCGCCAGCTCGGTCTTGATCTCGTCGTCGGAGACGATCCGGCCGTTGACGGTGTCGACAAGGAACATCTTGCCCGGCTGGAGGCGGCCCTTGGCGACCACGGTGACCGGGTCGAGGTCGAGCACGCCCGCCTCGCTACCGAGCACCACCAGGCCGTCGGCGGTGTGCCACCAGCGGCCCGGCCGCAGGCCGTTGCGGTCCAGCACCGCGCCGACGATCTCGCCGTCGGTGAACGCGACCGACGCCGGGCCGTCCCACGGCTCCATCAGGCTGGCGTGGAAGCGGTAGAACGCGCGCTTGTCGGCGCGCATGTCCGGGTCGTTCTCCCACGCCTCGGGGATCATCATGAGCACCGCGTGCGGGAGGCTCCGCCCGGCCAGGTGCAGCAGTTCGAGCACCTCGTCGAAGTTGGCCGAGTCGGACGCCGCGGGTGTGCACACCGGGAAGACCCGGCGGATGTTGCCCGGAATGCTCGGGCTCCGGAGCAAGGCCTCGCGGGCCTGCATCCAGTTCCGGTTGCCGCGGATCGTGTTGATCTCGCCGTTGTGCGCGATGAAGCGGTACGGGTGCGCCAGCGGCCAGGACGGGAACGTGTTCGTGGAGAAGCGCGAGTGCACCAGCGCGATGGCGCTGACCACCCGCTCGTCGGTCAGCTCCGGGTAGAACGCCGGGAGCTGGTCCGGGGTGAGCATGCCCTTCCACACCATGGTGCGGCCGGACAGCGACGGGAAGTACGCCGGCACGCCCCGCTCGGCGGTCTCCCGCTCGACCTGCTTGCGCAGGCAGAACGCCACCCGGTCCAGGTCGAGCCCGGTCAGCGGGGAGCCGGCCGGGCCGTCCGGCGAGCCGGTCAGCCGGTGCGCGGCCACGAACAGTTGCCGGACCCGGGGCATCGCCGCGAGCGCGGTCTCGCCCAGGCCGGACGGGTCGGTCGGCACCTCGCGCCAGCCGAGCACGTCGGCGCCCTCGACCAGCGCGTACTTGTCGACCACCTGGCGGGCGCGGGCCTCGGCCGCGTCGTCGTCGGGCAGGAACACCAGGCCGGTGGCGTACTGGCCGGCCGGGGGCAGCGGGAAGTCGACGATGCCGCGCAGGAACGCGTCCGGCACCTGGATCATGATGCCGGCGCCGTCTCCGGTGTTGTGCTCCGCGCCCCGGGCGCCCCGGTGGTCCAGCCGGCACAGCGCCCCGAGGCCGTTCGCGACGACCTGGTGCGAGCGCCGCCCGTGCAGGTCGGCCACGAAGGCCACACCGCAGGCGTCGTGCTCGTACGCGGGGTCGTAGAGCCCGGTCGTCTGTGGGGCCGACTGCGGGCTGTGAGGGTACGGAAAGGCCACCGGGCCTCCTGTCGTCACTCAGGATGGATCATGATGGGGACGACGTCGGCCCTCTGCGGTTTATTGAGTCTACGTTAGGGCTTCCGGCGCAAGGCCAGTTCAGATTGATCACACTTCCAGATGCTGGGACGTGTAGTCTCGCGCGGTGGATCTCGCACGCGCTGACGTACTCGACCGGTTGGAGCGGTTCTACGACGCGGTGCCCCGCGACGGGGCCCGGACCGAGGATTACGGCGCCCTGGTGCTGTTCGTCCGCGACGGGGACGGCTGGCCGTTCTACGCCCGGCCCCGGATCGACGCCACCGAGCATCCCACGCTCGCCGACGTGACAGCGGTCCGCGCCCGGCAGCGGGAGCTGGGCCTGCCGGAGGCGTTCGAGTGGGTGCACGAGCACCAGCCCGACCTGCTGGCGGTGGCCCGCTCGGCCGGGCTCAGCGTGCTGGAGGCGCCGCTGATGCTGCTGGAGCCGGAGCGGCTGCCCGATCCGGGGACGTTCAGCGACGTACCGGTGCGGGTGCTGGACCCCGGCGACCCCGGCTTCGCGGCGGACATCGCGCTGCGACGGGCCGTCGCGGCGGTCGGCTTCGCCAACGGCGGCACCGCGCGCGGCGACGCCGGACCGGCCGAGCGGGACGCCGCCCTCGCCCAGCTGGACGTGGCGGCGCTGGAGGAGGAGGCGACCCGGGTCGCCGACGGGCGGCGTATCTCGGTGCTCGCCGAGACGCTCGACGAGGGCGCGCTCGCCAGCGGGATGGCGATGCGGGTCGACGACGTGGCGGAGATCGCCGGGGTGGCCACGCTGCCGTCCGCCCGGCAGCGCGGACTGGGCGCGGCGGTGACCGCCACGCTCGCGCGGGAGCTGCGCGCCGCCGGCACCGACCTGATCTTCCTGAGCGCCGGCAGCGAGGACATCGCCCGCGTCTACCTGCGGGTCGGATTCCGCCGGATCGGCACCGCCTGCATCGCCGAGCCCGCCGCCGTCATCTGACTACTTACCCGGCTGTCGGGCCGGGCCGGTCGCCCGGGGAGCGCGAGGGCTGACGGCCGGACCGCCGGGGAGCCGGGCCGCCCGAGGGACGTCCGCACGCGGACAGGCCGCGCGCGCGGACGGTCAGGACGGCGGCTGCCAGGCGGCGGCCGCCGCGGCGGCGGTGTTGCGCAGGCGCGGGCTGATCGTGCCCAGAGCCGCGTCCCGCGCGCGCAGCGCCAGCCGGCCCCGGGCCTGCAGGACCGCCGACATCCGCCGGGTCTGCCGGACCATCGTGGCCGCGCGGGGGCGGCGCAACCTGTCGTACGCGGTCACCGCATCAGGCAGCCGCGACTCCCGTAGCAGCCCGGCCAGCGTCGCGGCGTCCTCGAACGCCAGGCAGGCGCCCTGGCCGAGGTGCGGCGGCATGGCGTGCGCGGCGTCGCCCAGCAGCACCACGCCCCCCGGACCGGCCGGGAAGCCGTACGCCTTCGGTAGCGGGCGCAGCTCGCGGATCTCCTGCTGGACGACGTCCTCCGGGTCGGTCGCCTCCAGCAGCGTGCCGATCGGGGCGGGCCAGCCCGCGAACCAGCGCTTCAGCAGCGCGAGCTGGATCTCCGGCGGCTCGGGGCGGGGCGCGCCCGCGGCGGTGGCGACCCAGTAGACGCCGCCCCGGCGGGACGCGCCCGCGGTGCCCCGCTCGCCGAGCGAGGCGGCCAGGAAGCGGTATCCGGCGCCGAGCGTCTCGCCGTGCACCGGCTGGTCGTCGGGCAACTGCGGGGCCCGGTACCAGGGGATGACCGCCCGCCAGGCCGCGCACCCGGAGCTGACCACGGCGGTCTCCGGGGCGAGATGCCGCCGGATCTCGCTGTCGGTGCCGTCGGCGGCCACCACCAGGTCCGCCTCGTAGGTGTGCCGGCCGTCGCCCACCGCCGGACGCTCGCCCGACGCCGCGCGTACGGTCCGCACTGTCACCCCGGTACGCAGCTCGACCCGGTCGCCCAGGCCGGCGATCAGCGCGTCGTGCAGGTCCTCCCGGTGCACCACCACCGGCATCCGCTCGGCCGGCGTGGACCGGGCCTGCACCAGCCAGTGCCCGTCCGGGCGGCGCACGCCACCGTCGGGCAGCGGGGTGGCGATCGCGTCGAGCCCGTCGCCCAGACCGAGGGCGCGCAGCGCGCGTACCCCGTTGGGCCAGAGCACCACGGCGGTCGCCTCCGGGCGGACCCGGTCGGCGCGTTCCAGCAGCGTGACCTGCCAGCCCGACCGGGCCAGCACACCGGCCGCCGCCATTCCGCCGAGGCCGGCGCCGACCACCACCGCGCTGCGCATGACTCCCCCGCTCAGCTGTCCCGGTCCGCCGGGCGCCCGCCGCTGTCGGCCCGGCCGGCGTTCGTGCGCTCCGCGTCGGCCCGATCCGGGTCCGTGTCGTCGCCGTCCGCGTCCGCGCGGCCGGTGGCGTCCGCACCCTCGGTGGCGGCGGAGCCGGTGCTCGCGCCTCCGGCCTCGTCCGCGTCGTCCGTGGCGGCGTCGGCCCCGGTGGCGGCCTCCGGCCGTTCGTCGTCGACCGGGGGCAGCACGCCGGTCTGCCGGTACGCGTCGAACTGTTCCTCGGTCACCACCCGGTAGCCCTCGGGCGCGGCCGGCCGTTCGGCGGCCTCCCGGGCGGAGAGGTCGACCTGGGACACGTCGCCGGCCGGGCCGGTCGCAGGGGCCGGCTCGCCCACCGGCACCAGGTATTCGCGGGGACCGCGGACCCGGATGAAGTAGGCGAGCGCGCCGAGGAAGACCAGCGCGGCGGTCCAGACGTTGAGGCGTACGCCGAGGATCAGGTTCGCCTCGTCGGTGCGCATCAGCTCGATCCAGAACCGGCCCGCCGTGTAGCCCATCACGTAGAGCGCGAACGCTCGGCCGCGGCCGAGCCGCAGGCGACGGTCGAGGAACAGGACCAACGCGGCGACGCCGACGTTCCAGAGCGCCTCGTAGAGGAACGTCGGGTGGTAGAGCCCGGGCTGGAGCACCGGGTTGCCGGCGTCGTCACGCAGCGCGTGACCCGGGTTGTCCGGGTCCATCACGTGCACTTCCAGGCCCCACGGCAGCGTGGTCCGCCCGCCGTACAGCTCGTTGTTGAACCAGTTGCCCAGGCGGCCGACAGCCTGCGCCAAAGGCAGCCCCGGCGCCAGCGCGTCGGCGATGACGGTGAACGGGATGCCGAGCTGCCGCGCGGCGAGCCACGCGCCGACCGCGCCGCCGGCCACCGCACCCCAGATGCCGAGACCGCCCTCCCAGATGTAGAGCGCCTTGATCGGCTCACCGCCGGCGCCGAAGTATTTCTCCGGCGAGGTGATCACGTGGTAGATCCGCGCGCCGATGATGCCCGCGGGCACGGCCCAGACGGCGATGTCGAGCACCGCGCCCGGCGCCACACCGCGGCGGCGCAGCCGGTACTCGGTGACCACGCAGGCCACCACGATGCCGAGGATGATGCAGAGCGCGTACGCCCGGATCGGAACCGGACCGAGCTGCCAGACGGCGGTGCTGGGGCTGGGCATGGCCGCCAGTGGGGTCATCGGGGCGAGGGTCACGGGTGCACACGGTACCGGTGCGGACTGTGTGTGCGGCACCCCGGGCCGCCTGCCGCGCGGGTCGGATGACTTCTGTTTTGCACGGTCGTAGGCTGTTTGTCCATGAGCCCGCTCACCTGGGCGGTCGCCGCTGTCGTCACCGACGGGTACGGCCGGCTGCTGCTCTGCCGCCGGTCCGAGGGGGCCCGGCACTGGGGCCTGCCGGGCGGGCGGCTGCGTCACGACGAGAGCCCGGCGGACGCCGTCGTCCGGGCGGTCCGTGCGGAGACCGGCTGGGCGGTGACGCCGGTCGACCTGGTCGGCCTCTACCGGGTCACCGACCCGCAGGCGCCTCCGCCGTCGGCCGGGCGCAGGAACTGCCCGACGTGCTGACCCCCGCCACGCGCGCGGCGGTCGCGGACGCGCTCGCCGGTCGCGCCGGCGTGCTGCGGCACACGACCGCCGCCGACGCGCTCACGCCACCCGGCGACGGACAGCCCGGCGACGGGCCGCCCGCCCCGCCCGGCCAGCGCGCGTCCGAGCAGGCCGACAGCAGTAGCCGCTGACCACCCTCCCGCTCACGCGGAACGCCTTCAAGATCTTGGTAGGTTTCGGCCCCTGTGAGGGCCGTTTCGTACCAGGATCTCGGGCGGCCGGGTCGCGCTCGCGCATGATCGACACCAGTTCGGCGCAGTGGCGGGGTCCTGGCGTCTATGACCACGCCAGCTCGGCGTAATGGAGTCGATCAAGGGCATGGCGAGCCGGCCGTCAGCGAGCGGGGTTGCGGACGCCCTCGGCCAGTTCGGCGCTGAGCTTGCGCAGCGCGGTCAGGCCGGCTGCCTGGTCCGGGGCGTCCAGCACGCAGCGGACCAGCGCGCTGCCCACGATCACCGCGTCGGCGTACCCGGCGACTGTGGCGGCCTGCGCGCCGGTGCCGACGCCCAGCCCGACGCCGACCGGGATGTCGGTGACCTCGCGCAGCCGGGAGACCAGGATCGGCGCCGCCTCGGAGGTCTGCGCGCGGGCGCCGGTGACGCCCATGATCGCGGTGGCGTAGACGAAGCCGCGGCAGTGCTCGACAGTCATCCGCAGCCGCGCGTCGGTCGAGGACGGCGAGACCAGGAACGTGCGGTCCAGGCCGTGCGCGTCGGAGGCGGCCAGCCACTCGGCGGCCTCGTCCGGGATCAGGTCCGGCGTGATCAGGCCGGTGCCGCCGGCGGCGGCCATGTCGCGGGCGAACGCGTCCACGCCGTACTGCTCGATCGGGTTCCAGTAGGTCATGGTGACCACGCTCGCCCCGGTCGCCGCGACCGCCTCGACGACGCGCAGCGCGTCGGCGACGCGGACACCGCCGGCGAGCGCGATGTCGCTCGCCTTCTGGATGACCGGGCCGTCCATCACCGGGTCGGAGTACGGGATCTCCACCTCGATGACGTCCACGCCCGCCTCGACCATGGCCTTCATGGCGGCGATGCTGCCCTCGACGGTCGGGAAGCCCGCCGGCATGCAGCCGACCAGCACCGCCCGCCCGTCCGCCCGCGCCTTGTCGAAGGCGACCCCGATGCGGCTCACGCTGTCACTCCTTGTCGAGGATGCCGAAGTACGCGCCGGCGGTGTGCACGTCCTTGTCGCCCCGCCCGGACAGGTTGACCACGATCACCGGCTCCCGGCCCAGCTCCTCGGCGAGCCGGGGGGCGATCGCGCGGGCGCCGGCGAGCGCGTGCGCGCTCTCGATCGCCGGGATCACGCCCTCGGTGCGGCAGAGCAGCTCGAACGCGGCCATCGCGTCGGCGTCGTCGACCGGCAGGTAGGTGGCCCGGCCGGTGTCGTGCAGCCAGGCGTGCTCCGGCCCGACGCCCGGGTAGTCCAGGCCGGCCGAGATCGAGTGCGACTCGATGGTCTGGCCGTCGGCGTCCTGGAGGACGTACGTGCGGGTGCCGTGCAGCACGCCGGACGAGCCGCCGGTGATGCTGGCGGCGTGCCGGCCGGTGTCGACGCCCTCGCCGCCGGCCTCGAAGCCGTAGAGCCGGACCCCGGCGTCCGGCACGAACGCGTGGAAGATGCCCAGCGCGTTGGAGCCGCCGCCGACGCAGGCCGCCACCGCGTCCGGCAGCGCGCCGGTCAGGTCCAGGCACTGCCGGCGCGCCTCCTCGCCGATGCCGCGCACGAAGTCGCGGACCATCTCCGGGAACGGGTGCGGCCCGGCGGCGGTGCCGATCAGGTAGTGGGTGCTGTCGACGTTGGCGACCCAGTCCCGCATCGCCTCGTTCATCGCGTCCTTGAGCGTGCGCGAGCCGGTGGTCACCGGGACGACGGTGGCGCCGAGCATCCGCATCCGCGCCACGTTCAGCGCCTGCCGCTCGGTGTCCACCTGGCCCATGTAGACGACGCATTCCAGGTCGAACAGCGCGGCGGCGGTGGCGGTGGCGACGCCGTGCTGGCCGGCGCCGGTCTCCGCGATGACCCGCCGCTTGCCCATCCGCTTGGTGAGCAGCGCCTGGCCCAGCACGTTGCGGACCTTGTGCGCGCCGGTGTGGTTGAGGTCCTCGCGCTTGAGCAGGACCCGCGCGCCGATCTGCGCGGAGAACCGCCGGGCCTCGTAGAGCAGCGAGGGCGTGCCGGCGTAGTCGCGCAGCAGCGCGTCGAACTCGGCGAGGAAGTCCTCGTCGCCCATCGCCTTCCGGTACGCCGCGTCCAGCTCGTCGAGCGCGGCGACGAGCGCCTCGGGGACGAACCGGCCGCCGAACCGGCCGAAGTGACCGGCGGCGTCGGGGACCTGGCCGGTTGCGGGTGCGGCGCTCATCGCGGGCGTCCTCTCGGATCGGGTGCCCGGCGGCTCAGCGCACCGGGCGGGGCGTGGCCGGGTGGTTACCGGCGTTGACCAGCTCGGCGACGGCTTCGCGCGGGCTCTTCTGGGTGACCAGGCCCTCGCCCACCAGCACGGCGTCGGCGCCGGCGGAGGCGTACCGGATCAGGTCGTGCGGACCGCGCACCCCGGACTCGGCGATCTTGACGACGCTGCTGGGCAGGCCGGGCGCGATCCGCTCGAACACGGAGCGGTCGACCTCCAGGGTACGCAGGTCGCGTGCGTTCACGCCGATGACCTGCGCGCCGGCCTCCAGGGCGCGGTCCGCCTCCTCCTCGGTGTGCACCTCGACCAGTGCGGTCATGCCGAGCGACTCGATCCGCTCCAGCAGCCCGACCAGCACGTTCTGCTCCAGCGCGGCCACGATCAGCAGCACCAGGTCGGCGCCGTGCGCGCGGGCCTCGTGCACCTGGTAGCTGGAGACCACGAAGTCCTTGCGCAGCACCGGCACGTTCACTGCGGCCCGCACCGCGGCGAGGTCGTCGAGCGAACCGCCGAACCAGCGGCCCTCGGTCAGCACGCTGATCGCCCGCGCGCCACCGGCCGCGTAGTCACCGGCCAGGTCGGCCGGGTCGGCGATCTCGGCCAGCCGCCCCTTGGACGGCGACGAGCGCTTCACCTCGGCGATCACGGCCACGCCGGGGCGGCGCAGGGCCGCGTACGCGTCGAGCGGTGGCGGCGCGGCGGCGGCCAGTTCACGGATCCGCTCCAGCGGAACCTGCTCCTGGCGCCGGGCCACGTCCTCGCGCACGCCGGCCAGGATCTCGTCGAGCACCCCTGCGGACGGCGCCGCTCCGGCGTCGTCCCCCTCCGCGTGCGCATGCTCAGCAGTCACCAACGGACTCCCCTCTCCGGGCGTCATGGGCCGATGCTAGGGGGCGCCACCTGGCGACGAGTGCCGGGGGGTATGGCGCACCTCACGACATGGGCTGTGGCATGATGGCCGACTTCCGGTGAACGCCATGTCACGCAGCGCCACCGCTGGCATCGACCGTCACCCATCCCCTATCTCACCACGATCGTTCCGGCCCCGCAGGACGGGTTCCGGCCGTGGGCTGTGACCAAGCTCAAGGACCTCCGGCCCTGCCCAGGTCGTCCCCGGTGCGACAGCGTTGACCTGTGCTTCACGGCGGCGAAACGTCCGCCCGGAAGCATCGTCGTCGGGCACACTCGACGGCGGCGGCTGCCGACCGTCGCCAACGATCTCGTATGGGGTGACCATGAGCGCCAACGGGCCGACCCAGACCATCGGCTTGACCACCATCTCCCGTACCGTCGCCTCCCTCGCCGTCGGCGTGGTGGACACGCTCGAACGCGCGGTCGCCGGCGACGGCCGGACGCGTACCGCCCGCGGCAACGCCTGGGAGGCGGTCTGCGCCGACCGGGCCCGCGCCGCCCAGCGCCGCGAGCTGGAGCGGCTGGTGGCCGAGCTGGCCGCCGCGCGGGCCGCGGCCCGGCAGCGGCGCGACGCCCGCGAGGCGCAGCCGGTCAGCTGACCGTCGGGTCCTCGCCCCGGTCCAGCGCGTCCCACGCGTCCCGGGTGCCACGCTCGACGGCCGGCCGGCCGGGCTCGTCCGCCGGGGCGGACCGCCGCTCGTACCGGGCGCCCATCGCCGGCCAGCCGTCGCCGCGCAGCGCGGTGAACGCGCCGCCGGCCGCCAGCGCCAGGCCGCCGGCCAGCACCAGCGCAGGCCACTGCCGGCTCACCCCGGCCTCGGTCAGGCCGATCCCGCCGCCGACCGTCACGGCCACGCCGACACCGGCCAGCAGCACGCCCAGCAGCCGGCGCAGCCGGCCCCGGGTGGCGAGCACCGCGCCACCGCCGGCGAGTCCCACGTAGGTCAGCGCCAGCACCCAGGGCAGCAGGTCCGTGCCGGTGCGCTCGGCCCGCCCGGACGGCAGCGACCCCCGGGCGGTCACCTCCACCGCCCAGGTCCGGGTCACCGCCCAGCAGGCCAGGCCCGCGCCGGCCAGGCAGAGCAGCACCGCGTACGCGAGTTCGCGCCGGCCGCGGGCCGCCGGCGCGGTGGTGCCGGGCGCGCTCACCGGGCCGCCCGCAGCGTCTCGGCGGCCGCGATGGCGGCGAGGACGGCGGCGGCCTTGCTCCGCGTCTCCTGGTCCTCGGCGGCGGGGTCGGAATCGGCCACGATCCCGGCGCCGGCCTGCACGTACGCGCGGCCGTCGCGAATCAGCGCGGTCCGGATCGCGATGGCCATGTCCAGGTCGCCGCCGAAGGCGAAGTAGCCGACGGTGCCGCCGTAGACGCCGCGCCGCACCGGCTCCAGCTCCTCGATGATCTCCATGGCGCGCACCTTGGGCGCGCCGCTGAGCGTCCCGGCCGGGAACGTCGCGGCCAGCGCGTCGAACGCGGTGCGGTCGTCGCGCAGCTCGCCGACGACAGTGGAGACGATGTGCATGACGTGGCTGTACCGCTCGATGGTGGCGAACTCGGGCACCTCGACGGTGCCCGGCCGGCACACCCGGCCCAGGTCGTTGCGGCCCAGGTCGACGAGCATCACGTGCTCGGCGCGTTCCTTGGGGTCGGCGAGCAGCTCGGCGGCGAGCTTCGCGTCGCCGTCCGGGGAGCCGCCGCGCGGCCGGGTGCCGGCGATGGGGTGCAGCAGCGCCCGCCGCCGCCCGTCCGGCCCGGCGCTGACCTTGAGGTGCGCCTCGGGGGACGACCCGACGATGTCGAAGCCGTCGAAGCGCAGCAGGTACATGTACGGGCTGGGGTTCGTGGTGCGCAGCACCCGGTAGACGTCGAGCGGGTCGGCGTCGGTGGGGCGCTCGAAGCGCTGGCTGAGCACGATCTGGAAGCACTCGCCGGCCCGGATCGCCTCCTTGGCCGCCTCCACCGCCTCCGGGTAGCCGCCCTCCGGGGTGCGGCTGACCACGTCACCGACGCCGGGCCGGCCGACTGTCGAGACCATGGGCGGAATCGGTCGGGACAACGCTGTGGTCATCGCGTCGAGGCGGCCGACGGCGTGGTGGTACGCGGCCTCGACCCGCTCCGCCCGGCCGGGGTCGTCCAGCGGCGGCAGCACCGCGTTGGCGACCAGGATCGCGGACCCCTCGTAGTGGTCGAGGACCACCAGGTCGGTCGCGAGCATCATGCCCAGCTCGGGCACGTCCAGCTCGTCCTCGGTCAGCTCGGGCAGGCGCTCGAAGCGGCGGACCAGGTCGTACCCGAGGTAGCCGACCAGGCCGCCGGTCAGCGGCGGCATGTCACCGGCCGGATCCCAGCCCGGCCCGGCGAGCGCGGCGACTGTCTCGCGCAGCACGGTGACCGGGTCGCCGCCGGTGGGCACGCCCGCGGGTGGCGTGCCGGTCCAGCTCGCCGCGCCGTCGCGCTCGGTGAGCGTGGCGCTGCTGCGGACGCCGATGAACGAGTAGCGCGACCAGGCCGTGCCGGCCGAGCCGACGCCCTGCTCGGCGGACTCGAGCAGGAACGTGCCGGGGCCGCCGGCCAGCTTGCGGTAGACCCCGACCGGCGTCTCCGCGTCGGCGAGCAGCCGCCGGGTCACCGGCACGACCCGCCAGCGGGCGGCCAGGTCGGCGAAGGTGGTCCGGTCCGGGCTGACCGTGCCGTCGGTCACGGGGTCGCCTCCGGGGAGCTGACCGGCAGTTCGGTGAAGAAGCAGGTGCGCTGCCCGGTGTGGCAGGCCGCGCCGACCTGCTCCACGCTGACCAGCAGCGCGTCGCCGTCGCAGTCGAGCGCCACCGAGCGGACGTACTGGTGGTTGCCCGAGGTGGCGCCCTTGACCCAGTACTCGCTGCGGCTGCGCGACCAGTAGGTGGCCCGGCCGGTGGTGAGCGTGCGGTGCAGCGCCTCGTCGTCCATCCAGGCGACCATCAGCACCTCGCCCGAGTCGTGGGCGCGGACCACGGCGGCGACCAGGCCGTCCGGGGTGCGGCGGAGCTTGGCCGCGACGGCCGGGTCGAGCCGGGACGGACGGGCCGGTCCGGGAGCGGGGGCGCCGGTCAGCGGCGCGTCAGGGGCGGGCACGGTTGACCATTCTCCCGCACGCGGCCCGGGCACCGCCGACGTGTCCCGGGAGGCGGGCGTCACCGTCCCCAGCGCCCGGCCCAACCGGCCGAGGTAGCGGTCCACCCGGCCGTCGACCAGCGCCTCGGCCAGGTCCGCCCCGTGGGTGGCGGCGATCTCGTCCGCGTACGGGCGGATCAGCGGCAGGATGCCGGTGACCAGCCGTCCGGCGGCGGCGCCGACCTCGGCCGGGTCACCGGCGCGCAGCCCGAGGCAGAGCAGCATGTCGTGGCGGTAGCCGGGCGGGGCGACCGGCAGGTCCAGCGCGGCGGTCAGGGCGGCCCGCCGGGACACCACGCGCACGCTCGGGTTGGCCGGCCGCAGCACCGAGGGGCAGAGCCGGGCCAGGTCGGCCGCGGCGAGCCGGACCCCGACCGGGTCGTCGGCCACACGAGCCGCGGCGACCTTGCCCAGCGTCGCGATCAGCTCCTCCAGGCGCGGCTCGTCGGCGGGCTGGCAGAGCACCGGCAGGTCGATCCGGCGGCGCCATTCCGGTACGGCCCACAGCAGCCGGGCGGGCGCGGTGACCGGGAGGCCGAACGCCCAGTCGGCGGGCTGGCCCAGCCGGCGCACCCACGAGCGGACGTCACGGGCGGCCACCGACACGTGCACGAGGCGACCGGCGAACTCGGTCAGGTACGCCCGCCGGGCCGCGTACGGCGTGCCGCGGCGGGACGCTGCCTGCCGGGCGCCCGTGCCGGCGGTCCGTCCGTCGTCGGCGACCACGAGCACGTCCACGTCCACGTCGCTGTGCTCGGTGGCGGCCCGCCGGGCATGGCTGCCGCGCAGCATGATCCCGACGACCGGCCGGTCGGCGGCCTGCCGCAGGCGGGCGGCCCAGTCGTCGAGGAACGCGGTGTCGGGCAACTGCGCTGGACCCACGGCGTCATGGTGCCGAAATCCGATCTTCACCGCAATGACCGTTGCCGGACCCACTGTCCGCCACTGGGGCGTTCAGCCTGATTCCTCCTCGGCCCGGCGGTACGCGTCGATCTTGTGTTCGAGGACCTTCAGGTCCTCCTCCAGCTCGGCCATCCGGGCCAGCACGCGGGCCCGGTGCGCCTCGAACAGCGCCCGCCGCGCGCCGAGCGTGCTGTCCCCGTGCCGGGCCAGTTCGGCGTAGCGGCGCATGTCGCGAACCGGCATCCCGGTGCGCCGCAGCCGGGTGAGCAGGAACAGCCAGTTGACGTCGGACTCGGTGTAGCGCCGGCGGCCCGACGAGTCCCGCCCGACGCGGCCCACCAGGCCCTCCTGCTCGTACCAGCGCAGCGTGTAGGTGGTCAGGCCGACCCGTTCCGCCGCCTCACCCACGGTGAGGCTCATCTCCCGCGTGCTGATGTCCACGCCCTCCAGGCTTCCAGTTCGAGCGCACTCGAAGTCAAGTCCCTCATTGCCAGGCGCACGCAATTCACCTACCGTTGAGTTCAACGGGTGATGAATTGATGGAGGCGAGCATGGACGACGCGGTGTCGGTCCGCGAGCTGGTGGTCGACCGGGGCGGGCGGCGGGTGCTGCACGGCATCAGCTGCGAGGTGCCCCGGGGCACGGTGACCGGGCTGCTCGGGCCCAGCGGCAGCGGCAAGACCACGCTGATGCGCGCGGTGGTCGGCGTGCAGACGGTCGGCTCCGGCACCGTCGACGTGCTCGGCCGCCCGGCCGGCTCGGCCGACCTGCGCCGCCGGGTGGGCTACCTGACCCAGGCCCCGAGCGTCTACGCCGACCTGACGGTGCGGGAGAACGCCCGCTACTTCGCGGTGCTCCAGGGCCGGGGCCGCGCCGAGGCCGACCGCGCGGTGGCCGACGTAGGCCTCGCCGAGGCGGCCGACCAGCTCGTCGGCACGCTCTCCGGCGGCCAGCGCAGCCGCGCCTCGCTCGCCTGCGCGCTCGTCGGCGAACCCGAGCTGGTGATCCTCGACGAACCGACAGTCGGCCAGGACCCGGTGCTGCGGGCCGACCTGTGGGCCCGGTTCCACGCCATGGCCGCGAACGGCACCACGCTGCTGGTCTCCAGCCACGTGATGGACGAGGCCGCCCGCTGCGACCGGCTGCTGCTGATCCGCGAGGGACGGCTGGTCGCCGACGACACCCCGGCCGCGGTCCGCGCCGCCACCGGGACCGACGACCTGGAGGAGGCGTTCCTGCGCCTGATCCGCGACGCCGAGGGAGAGGCGCGATGAACGGACGGATCCTGGCCGCCACCACCGGGCGCATCCTGCGCCAGCTCCGGCACGACCGGCGGACCGTGGCGCTGCTCGTGGTGGTGCCGTCGGTGCTGCTCACGCTCGTCTACTTCATGTACGTCGACCAGCCCGCCCCGCCCGGCGGGCCCAGTACGTTCGACCGGGTGGCCCTGATCATGCTGGGCTTCTTCCCGTTCATCATCATGTTCCTGGTGACCAGCATCGCCATGCTCCGCGAGCGCACCACGGGCACGCTGGAGCGCCTGCTCACCACGCCGCTGGGCAAGCTCGACCTGCTGTTCGGCTACGGCATCGCGTTCGGCCTGGCCGGGGTGCTCCAGTCCACTGTGGCCTCGGTCGTCGCGTACCGGGTGTTCGGGCTGGAGACCGCGGGCAGCGCGTGGCTGGTCGTGCTGATCGCCGGGGTGAACGCGGTGCTCGCGGTGGCGCTCGGGCTGTTCTGCTCGGCGTTCGCCCGCACCGAGTTCCAGGCGGTCCAGTTCATGCCGGTGGTGGTGGCGCCGCAACTGCTGCTGTGCGGCCTGTTCGTGCCGCGCGGCGAGATGGCCGGCTGGCTCCAGGCGGTCAGCGACGTGCTGCCGCTGTCGTACGCGGTCGAGGCGTTGCAGGAGGTCGGCGCGCACGCCGAACCGACCGGGACGATGTGGCGGGACCTGGCGATCGTGGCCGGGGCGGCGGTGGCGGCGCTGGTGCTGGCCGCCGCGACGCTGCGCCGGCGCAGCGGGTGAACGCGCGGCGCACCGGGCGGCGGCCCGGCACTCCGGACACCCGCGAGGCCATCCTCGCCGCGGCGCGGGAGGCGTTCGCCGAACGCGGCTTCGACGCCGCGTCGATCCGGGCCATCGCCGCCGCGGCCGGCGTGGACCCGGCGCTCGTGCACCACTACTTCGGCGGCAAGGAGGAGCTGTTCCGGGCCGCGACGGCGTTCCCGGCCGACCCGGGACGGCTGCTGCCGGCGGTGCTCGCCGGCGGCCCGGACGCGCTCGGCGAGCGGATGGTCCGGGTGTTCCTGGAGGTCTGGGACTCCCCCACCGGCACGGCGGCGGTGGCGCTGCTGCGGTCGGCGGTGAGCAACGACTGGACCGCGCGCCTGCTGCGCGAGTTCCTGGTCACGCAGGTGCTGCGCCGGGTGCTCGACCAGCTCGACGTCGACCCGGCGCAGCGCGCGCTGCGCGGTGGGCTGGTCGCCACGCAGCTCGCCGGGCTGGCCATGATGCGGTACGTGCTCCGCCTCGACGCGGTCGCCACCGCCGAGCCGGCGACGCTGGTGGCAGCCATCGGCCCGACGGTCCAGCGTTACCTCACCGGCGACATCACCTGAGCCGGCCCGGCCGACGGCTCCGACGGCCGGGACCGCGCTGCCCGGGCAGCCGGGCCGGCGCTGCTCAGGCGGCGGCCCGGGGGCAGAGCATCGGGTGCAGCAGGCGGGACAGCTCCGCCACGTCGGCGACGGGCCGGGGGAAGGCCAGCCGGGCCCGCCGGGTCGCGCCGGGCCGCCCGTGCGCGACCAGCAGCCCGTACCTGTCGATCCGGACCACCTGCGGCGTCTGGTCGCCGGGCAGGTCCAGCCGCCGCCGCAGGTAGTCGCCGACCTGCTCGGCGTGGTGGTCGGCCAGGTCGGCGAGGAGGTCGGCCTCGACCGGGTGCAGCGGGTCCGGCTCGGCCTCCGCGTACGCCTCCGGGTCGACCCGGCGCACGCGCCCGGCGCGTTCCCAGCGGGCCTCGGCCACCTCGAAGCGGTGCAGGTGGAAGCGGCTGCCCACGTCGAGCAGGTCGCCGACAGGGTCGGTGGCGGCGAAGTCGACTGCAGCGTCGCGCGCCTCGTCCCCGTCCAGCCGCTCGGCCCAGCCGGACACCCAGGCCCGGCCGAGCGAGGGCGCCCCGGCCGCCGGCGGCAGGTCGAGCACGTCGAGCACGGTGGCCACGTCGGTGTCGCCCGCCGGCGGCACGAGCGCCGCGGCGAGGTCACTGACCACGGGTACGAGCAGCAGCACCCGCCCGTCGGGGTCGACGGCGTGCCGGACCTGGTGCGGGCCGGGGTGCCGGGACAGGTGGACGAGGGCGGGCAACCGGCCCGCGACAAGGGTTCGCACGATCTCCGCCGGGCTGGGCCGCATGATCCCGACCTCCTCAACATAGGTTAGGCTTACCTAAGAAGCAGGCTAGACGATCGGAGACGTCGACGTGAACCACCCCCGGCCCAAGGCCCGGCTCTCCCGCGCCCTCGGTATCCCGCTGACCCGCAAGTGCGTGCGGTACTTCGAGCGGCGCCCCTATCCCCCGGGTGTGCACGGCCGGTCCCGCCGCACCACCTCCGACTACCAGGTGCGGCTGCTGGAGAAGCAGCGGCTGCGCCACCAGTACAACGTCAGCGAGGCCCAGCTGCGCCGCCTGTTCGACGAGGCCGCCCGGGGCGCCGGCAAGACCGGCGAGACGCTCGTCGCGCTGCTGGAGCGACGCCTCGACGCGGTGGTGCTGCGGGCCGGGCTGGCGCGCAGCATCTACCAGGCCCGCCAGCTCGTCGCGCACGGCCACATCACCGTCGACGGGCGCAAGGTCGACCGGCCGTCGTACCGGCTGCGGCCCGGCCAGGTGGTCGGCGTACGCGAGCGCAGCCGCGCGCTGCCGCCGTTCCAGCTCGCCGCCGCCGGCGCGCACGCCGACGCGCAGCCCCGGCCGTACCTGTCGGCGCAGCCGGCCGAACTGCGCGCCACGCTGGTGCGCGAACCCGCCCGGCACGAGGTGCCGGTGGTGTGCGACGAGCAGTTGGTGGTGGAGTTCTACTCCCGCTGACCGCCGCTTCCGAGCAGACCCGCCAAGGTCAGCGGGTCTGCTCCAGCCAGGACGCGTACAGCAGGGCGTACACCGAGTCGGCGTCGCGGACCAGTTCCTCGTGCGGGCCGCGCTGCACGATGCGGCCCCGGTCCACCACGATCACCTCGTCCGCCGCCTGCGCGGTGGACAGCCGGTGCGCGATGGCGAGCGTGGTCCGGCCCCGGGTCACCGCGTCGAGCGTCCGTTGCAGGCGGACCTCGGTGGCCGGGTCGACGGCGCTCGTCGCCTCGTCCAGCACCAGCAGGTCCGGGTCCGCGACGTACGCCCGGGCCAGCGCCACGAGCTGCCGCTCGCCGACGCTCAACGCCTCCCCGCGCTCACCGACCGGTGTGTCCAGCCCGGACGGCAGGCCGTCCAGCCAGTCGGAGAGGCCCAGCTCGGCGAAGGCGGCGGTGAGTCGCTCGTCGGTCAGGTCGGGGCGGGCGAAGCGGACGTTCTCCCCGACCGTGGCGTCGAACAGGAAGCCGTCCTGCGGCACCATCACCACCCGGGAGCGCAGCGAGTCGAAGCGCACCTGCCGCAGGTCGACCCCGGAGAGCAGGACCTGCCCCTCGGTGGGGTCCATCAGCCGGGTGAGCAGCTTGGCGAAGGTGGTCTTGCCGCTTCCGGTCTCGCCCACCACCGCCACCCGGCTCTTGGCCGGGATGTCCAGCGTCACGTCGTGCAGCACCGGGGGCCCGCCCGGATAGGCGAACGTGACACCGGCGAAGCGGGCGTCCAGCGGCCCGGGTGGCAGCTCCCGCCCCTGCCCGCCCGGGTCGGCGACGTCCGGGGAGACGTCCAGCACGTCCAGCACCCGGCGCCAGCCGGCGATCGCGTTCTGCGCCTCGTTGAGCACCTCGGTGGCGATCTGCACCGGCTGGATGAACAGCGTGACCAGGAACAGGAACGCGGTGAGCTGGCCGACCGTCAGCGTGCCGTCGACGCCCAGGCTGACCCCGACCACCACCACGCCCGCCAGCGCCAGGCCGGCGGCCAGCTCCCCCACCGAGCTGCCCATGATGCTGATCCGGATCGCCCGCTGCTGGGCCACCCGCTGCCTGTCGATGGCCGTGTCCAGCCGCCGCGCGGTGCGCCCGGCGATGCCGTACGCCCGGATCACCGGCGCGCCCACCACGCTCTCGCCGATCGCGCCGAGCAGCGTGCCGGTGCGCTGCCGCACCAGCCCGTACGCACCGGCGAGGCGGCGCTGCAACTGCCGGATCACCAGCACCGCGGGCGCGAACGCGACGAGCACCACGAGCGTCAGCTGCCAGGAGTACGCGAGCATCACGGCGGTGGTCACCAGCAACTGGCCCAGGTTGACGATGAGGATCACGCCGCCCCACTGGAGGAACTGGGTGATCTGGTCGACGTCGCTGGTGACCCGGGAGACGAGCGACCCGCGCCGCTCGGACTGCTGGTGCAGCATGGACAGGTCGTGCACGTGCCGGAACGCCCGGGTGCGCACACCGGCCAGCGCGGTCTCGCTCACCGTGAACAACCGGCGCATCATCAGGTATCCGCAGGCGGTGGTGACCACCAGCACGCCGGCGGTGATCGCCACGGTCAGCGAGATGACGTTCAGGTCGAGGCCGCCGACGATGCCGTGGTCGATGCCGCGCTGCACCGCCACCGGCACGGCCACCCGGCCGACCATGTAGACCAGCGCCAGCGCCAGCGTGCCGGCGAGGCCGGTGCGCAGCTCCGGGGAGAGCGCCAGCCCGCGCCGCAGCGTCCGCCAGGTCGACTCGGTGGCCTCGGTGGTCTCGCCCGTGGTCGTACTCACCGGGCCCGCCGTTCGTTCGCGACTGCGGGGCTCCGCTCCGCTGCACTCCTCGCGCTCACCGGTCCACCTCCAGGCCCGAGGTCAACGGCGTGACCTCGTCGTACGTCCGATTCTGCTCGCGTTCCTGCTCGGCCTGCTCGTACGCGGTGACGAGGTCGGCGTAGCCGGGCACGGTGGACAGCAGCTCGGTGTGGGTGCCGCGGGCGACCACCCGGCCCTGCTCCACGTAGATCACCTCGTCGGCGAGCGCGATGGTGGCCCGGCGGTACGCCACCACCAGGATCGACGCCGGGGCGCCGTCGGCGGGCGCGCGCAGCCCGGCCAGGATGGCCGCCTCGACCCGCGGGTCGACAGCGCTCGTGGCGTCGTCGAGCACCAGCAGCCGGGGTCGCCCGGCGAGCGCCCGGGCCAGCGTCAGCCGCTGGCGCTGGCCGCCGGACAGCGACGTGCCCCGCTCGCCGACCATGGTGTCCAGCCCGTCCGGCAGCGCGGCCACGAAGCCGTCCGCCTCGGCCAGCCGCAGCGCCGCCCAGACCTCGTCGTCGCCGATGCCGGCCCGGTCGAGAGCGATGTTGGCCCGGACCGTGTCGTCGAAGACGAACGGCACCTGCGCCACGAGCGCCGCCGTGGCCGCCAGCGAGGCGGCGGTCAGCTCCCGCACGTCCACGCCGTCCAGCGTGACCCGGCCGGCGCCCGGGTCCACCAGGCGCACGGCGAGCGACGCGATCGTCGACTTGCCCGCGCCGGTTGGGCCGACCAGGGCGACCGTCTTCCCGGCCGGGACTGTGAACGTCACCTCGCCGAGCACCTGCGCGCCGGGCAGGTGCGCCTCGGCCGGCTCGTACGCGAAGTGCACGTCGTCGAAGGCGAGCGTGGCCGGCTCGTGGGTGGCCGGGTCGAGCGTCGTCGTGCCGTACGGCATCTCGCCGGTCGCGTCGAGCACCCGGCGGACCCGGTCCCACCCGGCGACGCTGCGCGGCAGCTCGGCCAGCACCCAGCCGATGGCGCGTACCGGGAAGGCCAGCACGGTGAACAGGAACGCGACGCTGACCAGCTCGGTCACGGTGATCGCGCCCTCGCGCAGCCGCAGCGCGCCGACCACCAGCACAGCGAGCGTGCCGAGGCTGGGCAACGTCTCCAGCATCGGGTCGAACACGCCACGCAGCCGGCCGACCGAGATCAGCGCGTCGCGCAGCTCACCGGCGCGGGAGGCGAAGCGGGCCGTCTCCTGGGCCTCGCGGCCCATCGTCTTGACCACGAGCGCGCCGTCGAAGCTCTCGTGCGCGATGCCGCTGACCTCGGCCCGCAGCCGCTGCGCCCGGGCCTGCCGGGGCGCCATCCGGCGGGAGTAGACCACGTTGAGCGCGAACAGCGCCGGGAACACGGCGAGGCCGACCAGGGCCAGCGCCCAGTCGGTGAAGAACAGTGAGGCCACCGCGCCGACGAGCATCACCAGCGTGCCGACCGCGAACGGCAGCGGCGCGATCGGGTACCAGGCCGCCTCCACGTCGGAGTTGGCGTTCGACAGCAGCGTGCCGGTGGAGTTGCGGTGGTGCCAGGCCAGCGGCAGTTCCAGGTAGCGGCGGGTGACCCGGCGGCGGTAGGCGGCCTGGAGCCGGTACTGCATGTAACCGGCGCCGAGCCGGCGGCCGAAGATGCCGACGACACGCAGCACGCTGATGCCGAACAGCGCCGTCGCGGCGAGCGCCAGCGCCCCGCGGGCCACCTCGCCGCGCTCCACGGCCGGCACGACGACGTCGCCGACCACCCCGCCGACCACGTACGCGCTGGCGATCACCAGGAGGCCGAACAGCACGCTGCCGCTGACCGCGACCGCGAAGATCCGTGGCTGTTCCCGGATGGCCCGGCCGAGCACCCGTAGCCCTCTGCCGAGCACGTCCCGACTTGTCCCGCTCGCCACGCTCTCCCCCGCCGTAAGCCGCAGTTTTCTCCCCCATCCTTACCGCTCGCCGCCCGTCCCGCCGACCCGGCCGGGATATGTCCGCCGTCACGTTCCCGCCGGAGCTGGGCCGACGGTGACCGGAGGCGGTCCGGCGGCGTGGTCGCGCCGGGCGTGGCGCGCCGATCAGCCGGGACCGGCCTACGATCGGGCCATGCCGCGGTACGCCCGAGCGGAGCGCGAGGCGCTCGCCGACCTGATGCTGGAAGTGGGACCGGACGCACCGACTGTGAACGAGGGGTGGACCACTCGTGACCTGGCGGCGCACCTGCTGGTGCGGGAGCGCCGGCCGGACGCGGCGGGCGGGATCCTGCTGCCGCCGCTGCGCGGCTACGGCGAGTCGGTCCGTCGGCGGATCGCCGCCGGGCCGTACGCCGACCTGATCGCCCGGGTACGCCGTCCCCCGGTGTGGAGCCCGGTGAGCAACCCGCTCACCGACGAGCTGGCGAACGGGATGGAGTTCTTCATCCACCACGAGGACGTGCGGCGCGCCCGTCCGGGCTGGCATCCGCGCGACCTGCCGGCCGGGCAGCAGGCGGTGCTGTGGAAGCGGGTCGCGCTGCTGGCCCGGATGGCACTGCGGCGGTTCCCGGCCGAGGTGCTGGTGCAGGCGCCGGGCTACGGCGAGCTGCGGGCCGGCGGCGGCGGCGAACGGCTGCGCCTGGTCGGTGCGCCGGGCGAGCTCGTCCTGTTCCTCACCGGACGGCAGCGGGTGGCCCGGGTCCAGGTGGACGGTCCGGCCGACCGCGCCGAGCGCCTGCGCACCGCCGAGCTGGGACTCTGACCGAGGGTGTGTAGCCGGTCGCTCGCTCACTGTGGAAAGTGGACGGACCGGCTTCGATAACGGTTACGTCCTCCCGTACGCTCCTGCGCACCGGCCCGACCCCGCGGGGCGGCGGACAGGGGACGACGACGATGCGCGACTTCGCCCTCTCGGCACTGCACGAGCCACCCTTTCCCTCCCGGCGCCACCCCGCCGTCGACCAGACGGCCGCGGAGAGCGCGGCCTGGGTACGCGACTTCGGCCTGGTGGAGGACCAGTCCGGGCGCCGGCGGCTGGCCGGGGCGCACGCCGCGGAGCTGGCCGCTCGCGCCTGCCCCGAGGCGTCGCCGTCCGGATTGCGCCTGCTCACCGACCTGATCAACTGGCTGTTCGTGGTGGACGACGCCTGCGACGACGACGGGCTCGGCGCGACGCCCACGCTGCTGGCGCCCACGCTGGCCGCGCTGCTGGCGGTGCTCGACCGGCACGGCGACCCGGAGGCGCCCGCACCGGCCGACGGCGGGCCGATCGCCCTGGCGCTGCACGACCTGTGCCGGCGGGCCCGCGACCGGGGCCGGCCGGCCCACCTGCTGCGCCTGGTCAGCCAGTTGCGGGAGTACCTGCTGGCGCTGCTCTGGGAGGCCGCCAACCGGGAACGCCGGCGGGTGCCGGGGGTGGCCGAGTACACGCAGATGCGCCGCCACACCGGCGGGGTGCGCCCCAGTTTCACTGTGACCGACCTGGCCCGCCCGTCCGCGCCCCGCGCCGACCAGCGGGTCGCGCCGGCGCTCACCGTGCTGGACGCCCTCGCCACCGACCTGATCTGCTGGTGCAACGACCTGTTCTCCTACGGCAAGGAGCGGGGCGCCACCCCGGAGGCGCACAACCTGGTCACCACGATCGCGGGCGAGACCGGGCAGGACGAGTCGGCGGCGCTGTACGCGGCGGCGGACCGGTTCAACAAGACCCTCGCCACGTACGCGGAGCGGGACGCGGCGCTGAGCGCCGTGGCCGACGAGGGGATGCGGGTCTTCCTGGACACCCGCCGGGACTGGATCAGGGCCACCTACGACTGGTCCCGCGCGGCCAGCCGGTATGCCTGAGCGGTTCCAGCAGGCGGGACCGCCGACGACTCGACCGATCGGGGCTAGCCGCTGGCCGGGTGCAGGCAATACCCTTCGGTAACCGCAGACCGGCGTGACCCCCGTCACGTCCCTCCACCCCTGAAGGCGGCTACAGCGATGGCTCTCGATGTACCGTACCGTTCCGTACCGGACATGTTCCTCAAGCGCGTGGCGGACTCCCCCGACCGGCACGCCTTCGCCCACCCCGCCCCCGACGACTCGGGCCCGGTCTGGCTGACGTGGGAGCAGGTCGGGCAGCGCGCCAAGGCGATCGCCGCCGGGCTGCACGGGCTCGGTGTCGGCCTGGAGAACCCGGTCGCGATCCTGGCCAACACGCGCCTGGACTGGGTGCTCGCCGACTTCGGCATCATGTGCGCCGGCGGGGCCACCACCACCGTCTACCCCACCACCGAACCCGACGACGCGGTCTACATCATCGCCGACTCCGGCTCGAAGGTGCTGTTCGCGGAGAACCCGGCCCAGGCGGCGAAGATCGCCGGGGCCGACCTGCCCGCACTGACCCACGTGGTGCTCTTCGACGGCACGCCCGACCCGGCGGCGGCCGTCCCGCAGCTCACCCTGGCCGAGCTGGAGGAGCGCGGCGCCGCGGCGCTGAGCGCCGAGCCGGACCTGATCGACATGCTCGTCGCCGGCATCGGCCCGGACCACCTGGCCACGCTGATCTACACCTCGGGCACCACCGGCCGCCCGAAGGGCGTGGAGCTGCTGCACGGCGGCTGGTGCTGGGAGGGCGTGGCGCAGGCCGAGCTGGGCCTGCTGCGCGTCGACGACCTGCAGTACCTGTGGCTGCCGCTGTCCCACTCCTTCGGCAAGACGCTGCTCTGCGGCGCCACCCACGTCGGCCTGCCCACGTACGTCGACGGCCGGGTGGACAAGCTCGTCGACCTGCTGGGCGTGGTGCAGCCGACGCTGATGTGCGGCGCGCCCCGGGTCTTCGAGAAGGTCTACAACAAGGCGGTCACCACCGCGCAGGGCGCGGGCGGCGCCAAGGCCAAGATCTTCGCCTGGGGCGTCGGGGTCGGCAAGGAGAAGGTCGCGCTGGAGCAGGCCGGCAAGCCGGTCCCGGCCGGGCTGCGGATGAAGTACGCGCTGGCCGAGAAGCTCGTGTTCAGCAAGCTCCAGGCCCGGCTGGGCGGCCGGATGCGGGTGCTGGTCTCCGGCGCGGCGCCGCTGAGCAAGGAGATCGCCACCTTCTTCGCCGCCGCCAACCTGCCCATCTCGGAGGGCTACGGCCTGACCGAGACCAGCGCGGGCGCGTTCGTGAACCCGCCCGGCGGGCTGAAGATCGGCAGCGTGGGCCGGGCCATGGGCGACCTGGAGTGCCGGATCGACACCGACGGCGAGGTCCTGATGCGGGGCAAGCCGGTCATGCGGGGCTACCACAACCTGCCCGAGGAGACCGCCGCCGCGTTCACCGAGGACGGCTTCTTCCGCACCGGCGACATCGGCACGCTCGACGACGACGGCTACCTGCGCATCACCGACCGCAAGAAGGATCTGGTCAAGACGTCCGGCGGCAAGTACGTCGCGCCGTCGCACATCGAGGGCATGTTCAAGGCGGTGTGCCCGTACACCTCGCAGGCCGTGGTGATCGGGCAGGCGCGCAACTACTGCACCATGCTCGTCACGCTGGACCCGGACGCGATCAAGGGCTGGGCCGCCGGCACGCCGCTGGAGGGCAGCGACTACACCACGATCGTCACCTCCCCGCAGGCACGGGAGATGGTCGAGGGATACGTCGCCGAGCTGAACGCCAAGCTCAACCGCTGGGAGACGATCAAGAAGGTGACGATCCTCCCCCGTGACCTCACCATCGAGGACGGCGAGGTCACGCCGTCGCTGAAGATCAAGCGCCGCAGCGTGGAGACGAACTTCGCCTCCGAGATCGACAAGATGTACGAGGGCACGCTCGCCGAGCTGTAGCCCGCACCGCCACACCGTCGCGCCGGCCGTGCCCCACCGTCCCGGGGCACGGCCGCGCGCCGTTCACAGGTGCTGCTGCCGCCAGCGGCTCTGCTCGGCCTCGGCGGCGATCTGCTCCTCCAGCGCGAGCTCGCGTACCCGGCGCCGGTGGCCGTCCTCGGAGCGTGTCTCCCAGGTGATGCCCGCGCCGGTGACGACTGCCAGCACACCGAGCGCGACCAGCTCCGGGATGCGGAAGACGAACGGGCCGACCACGGCCAGCGCCACCACCGCGGCCAGCAACGGCCAGTGCACCTCGCGCAGCGCGAGCCACCAGCACCCGGCGAGGCTGAGCAGGTACAGACCCACCCCGCCGAACAGGATCGCGCCCCAGAAGTCGCCCAGCGGCAGCCCCCAGGTGGGCGTGGCCGGGTCGGCGGCCTCGGCCAGCAGGTCCTTGAGGCCGAGCGCGTAGAGGATGGTCCCGGCGACCATCGGCAGGTGCATGAACGTGTACACGTCCCGGGTGAGCCGGACTCGGGTGGCCTCGTCCCGGGCGTGGTGCAGCGCCTGTTCCAGCGCGAAGGCGAGCGTGTCGAAGTACGCCCACCACAGCGCCGCGACGACCGCGATGCCGAGCAGCGCCGACACCGCCACCGGCCCGGTCAGCGGCAGCCCGTGTTTCGGGCCGAACCCGAGCGCGATGATCGACTCGCCGAGCGCGACCAGCACGATCAGCGCGTGCCGTTCGGCCCAGTGCCCGGCCGAGACCACCACCCACCACTGGCGGGCGAGCGTCACCCCGCCGACGTACTCGACGAGCAGCGCCAGCGTCCAGAGCGCCAGTTGCAGCGGGATCGCGAACCGCTCCTGCGGCAGCCGCGTCGGCACGGTTCCGGCGATGACCAGCAGCACCGTGGCGGCGGCCGGGAACGCGGCGCGCAGCAGCAATCGGCGGCGCCGGACCGGGTCGGCGCGGTCCACCCAGCCGAAGACCGTGAGCTGGGCCATCCGGATCACGAAGTAGCAGCCGGCGAAGACCAGCGGGCCGGGCAGCCCGCCGGGGAGGTCCTCGAACGCACTGGGCTCGCTGAGCACCAGCATGAACGTCGCCGCCACGGTGACGAAGCCGACCAGCGGCAGCACGCCCTGGTCGGCGCGGAAGAAGTTGCCCATCCGGGCGAAGCCGGTCCACGACCACCAGAGCAGCGCCAGCACCAGCAGGAAGCGGTAGAGGTTGGCCGGTGTGAGCTCCGAGGCGGTGAGCGTGGTGACGTTCAGGAACGCGAAGACGAAGACCAGGTCGTAGAAGAGCTCGAGCCGGGTGGTCCGGGAGCCAGGCGCGCTGCGCCGCACCCTCCACGACCACCGGACTCCCCTCCCGTTCCCCACCCGGGCAGTCTGCGGGCGCCGGCCGGTCCGGAGCCGTGCTTCGGACCGATCACCACCGGATCGGGCAGCCGGACCGGGTCAGGCGATGACGCTCGGCTCGCGCCACTGCGGGCGGCTGGTGCGGTCCAGGTCGTAGCGGACCGCGGCGAGGCGCCCGACCGCCTCCACCAGCTCGTCGGCGGGCAGCGTGAAAGGCAGCCGCAAGAAGCGCTCCAGCGTCCCGTCCAGGCCGAACCGGGGGCCGGGCGCCAGCCGTACGCCGACCTCCTCGGCCGCGCGGGCCAGCGCGCTGGAGATCGGGCCGTCCAGCTCGGCCCAGAGCGTGACGCCGCCGCCCGGCACGCGTACCCGCCAGTCGGGCAGCCGGTCGGCGAGCGCGGCGACCAGGGCGTCCCGCTGGGCGACGAGCTGGGCCCGGCGGGCGGCCACGATGGCCGGCGCCTCGGTGAGCAGGTGCACGGCGACGAGCTGGTCGAGCACCGGGCTGGCCATGTCCACCCCGACCCGGGCCGCGGCCAGCCGCTGCACCTGGGGCGCGGAGGCGCGTACCCAGCCGATCCGCAGCCCGCCCCAGTAGGGCTTGCTCATGCCGCCGATGCTGATCACCCGGGAGTGCCTGTCGAAGACGGCCACCGGTGGCGGCAGCGTGGTGTCGTCCAGCGGCAGGTCGACGAAGGACTCGTCGACCACCAGGTCGGTGCCGGCCGCGTGGGCCGTGCCGACCAGCCGCTCGCGCAGGTCGGCGGCCATCAGGTGGCCGGTCGGGTTCTGGAACTCGGGGATCACGTACGCGAGCTTCGGCCGGGTCTGCCGGAGGCTGCCGAGCAGCAGTTCGGCGTCCCAGCCCTCGTCGGACAGGCCGTGCGTGGCGATCCGGGCCCGCCGGGCGGACAGCGCGGCCAGCGCGTTGGGGTAGGTGGGCGACTCGACGAGCACGCCGCCGCCGGGCGAGAGGGCCAATCGCAGCACCAGATCCAGCGCGTGCTGGGTGCCGCTGGTGACCATGATCTGTTCCGGGCTGGTCGGCAGACCGCGCTCGGTGTAGGCGCGTGCCACCGCCTCGCGCAGCTCGATGATGCCGGTCGGGTGGTAGCCGGCGCCGCCGAGGTAGCGGGGCAGATCCTCGGCCGCGGCGCGGGCGGCCGGGACGAGCTGCGGGGGCGCGGACAGCGCGGCCACACCGAGGTCGATCATGTCGCGGTCGTCCAGCGGCGTCCACAGCCCGGTGCTGGCCACCCGGTGCCCGCCGGGCAGCATGGTCCAGCTCCCCGCGCCCCGGCGGCTGGCCAGGTGGCCGCTCTCCCGCAGTTCCCGGTACGCGGCGGTGACAGTGGTCCGGCTGATCCGCAGCGCCTCGGCCAGCTCCCGCTCGGCCGGCAGGCGTACCCCGAGGGGCAGCCGCCCGTCGGCGAGCAACCCGCGGACGGCGCCGGCGAGCGCGGCGTAGTCGGGGCTGCGCCGGCGGCCCGGCAGGGCGTGCCACTGGCCGAGGAGTCGCGCCAATTGGACGCCGCGCACCTGGCTGGTCATGGCCACACCTCCGAAATTGGCACCCTTGACGACCGCGATTGGACCCTAGGGTGGCATGCATGGCACAGCTTGGCAATCTCCGGCACCGGCCGGCGCGGCGACTCACCCAGCTCTACGCCGGGCTCGTCCTGTACGGCGTGAGCATGGCGCTGATGATCCGGTCGGAGCTGGGACTGGACCCGTGGGACGTGTTCCACCAGGGGCTCGCCCGGCAGACCGGCCTGTCCTTCGGCACCGTCACCATCGCCGTCGGCGCCCTCGTGCTGCTGCTCTGGATCCCGCTGCGGCAGCGGCCCGGCCTCGGCACGGTCAGCAACGTCGTGGTGATCGGACTGGTCGTCGACGCCACCCTGGCCGTGCTGCCGCCCGGGGAGGGCATGCCGGCGCGCGTCGCGCTGCTCGTCGCCGGGATCGTCGCCAACGGCGCCGCCACCGGCCTCTACATCGGCGCCGGGCTCGGCCCCGGCCCGCGCGACGGGCTGATGACCGGCTTCGTCGCCCGCCACCCCCGCTTCTCGGTCCGGCTGGTCCGCACCGTCATCGAGATCACCGTGCTGGCGCTCGGCTGGCTGCTCGGCGGCACCGTCGGCCTCGGCACGGTGGCCTACGCGCTGACCATCGGCCCGCTGGCCCAGTTCTTCATCCCGGTCTTCGCGCTGCCCGCACGACCGGCGGCCGGCGCCTACGCTACGTGACCGCGGCCGGGCCGACCGCCACGGCCCGGCCCGAGCCGCAACGCGCTGAGCTGCGACGACGCAGAACCGGGAAACCAGGTGTTTCCTCCGCCGTCGCCGCCGGGCATCATTCCTGCATGGGGGAGAACGGATGGCGTTGGAGCGACGCCTGGATCTTCGTCGCGCTTGTCATCGCCAGTGGCGCCGGCCGGCACCGGCGGGCCGCCGCGACACGCCGCCCCGAAGGCGTACGGCTGGCCGACGTCCTCTCCACAGCCGACCACCTCAACCAGGCCATCCCGGAGCGGCACGAGGTGGAGGGCGCGGTCCGGCGGCTCGTCGGCGCGGGCCTGGTCAGCGTGGCCGACGGCTGGTTCCGGGTCACCCCGGACGGTGAGCGGCTCTGGCGCACCCGGCCCAGCGCCGGTCTCGGCACCACAGTGGACACGGTGCAGGGCGTGCTGACCCGGCGGCACCCGCCCGCCGAGTCCGAGTGGCACCTCGACGAGGACGACCACGCCGCCGCCGTGCAGGAGTACGTGGTCCGGTCGATCCCGATGCCGCGCCGCTCGCCCGAGGGGCACTCCGGCCGGCAGTGACCGCCGCCTCAGCGCACCGGGTGGCCCGCGCCGCGCAGCGCGTCCTTGACCTCGCCGACGGTGAGTTCGCCGAAGTGGAAGACGCTCGCCGCGAGCACCGCGTCCGCCCCGGCGCCGACGGCCGGCGGGAAGTGGGCCACCTCGCCCGCGCCGCCGCTGGCGATCACCGGCACGTCGACCACCTCGCGGACCGCCTGGATCAGCGGCAGGTCGAACCCGGCCTTGGTGCCGTCGGCGTCCATCGAGTTGAGCAGGATCTCGCCCGCGCCCAGCTCGGCGCCGCGCGCCGCCCACTCGACCGCGTCCAGCCCGGTGCCCCGCCGGCCGCCGTGCGTGGTCACCTCGAAACCGCTCGGCGTCGTGCCGTCCGGTGCGCGGCGCACGTCCAGCGAGAGCACCAGGACCTGCCGGCCGAACCGGTCGGCGATCTCGGCGATCAGCTCCGGCCGGGCGATGGCCGCGGTGTTCACGCCGACCTTGTCCGCACCGGCGCGCAGCAACGTGTCGACGTCGGCGACCCGGCGGACACCGCCGCCCACTGTCAGCGGGATGAAGACCGACTCGGCGGTGCGCCGCACCACGTCGAGCATGGTGCCCCGGTCGCTGGACGAGGCGGTGACGTCGAGGAAGGTCAGCTCGTCCGCGCCGGCCCGGTCGTACGCCGCCGCCAGCTCCACCGGGTCGCCGGCGTCACGCAGGTCGAGGAAGTTGACCCCCTTGACCACGCGCCCGGCGTCCACGTCCAGACACGGGATGACCCGTACCGCCACCGTCATGCCCCGAGCCTAACGAACGCGCGGGCGGTGGTGACCCGCCGGTGAGGCCGGTCACCACCGCCCGCGGTGGAGTGCGTTCGCGCCGGTCAGAGACGGACCAGCATCTTGCCGAGGTTCTCGCCGCGCAGCAGGCCGAGGAACGCCTCGGGGGCCTGCTCGATGCCGTCGACGATCGTCTCGTCGTACGACAGCCGGCCCTCCCGCAGCCAGCCCGCCACCTCCTGCACGAACTGCTCCCGCAGGTGACCGTGGTCACCGACGAGGAAGCCGCGCAGCGTCAGCCGCTTACCGATCACCAGCGCCAGGTTGCGCGGCGCGGCGGGCGGCTCGGTGGCGTTGTACTGCGCGATCATGCCGCAGATGGCGGCCCGGCCGTGCAGGTTCATCGCCCCGATCGCGGCCTCCAGGTGATCGCCGCCGACGTTGTCGAAGTACACGTCGACGCCGTCCGGGGCGGCTGCCTTGAGCTGCTTGTACACCGGGCCGTCGTGGTAGTCGAAGGCGGCGTCGAAGCCGAGCGCGGTGAGTCGTTCCACCTTCGCCGCGGAACCGGCGCTGCCGATCACCCGGCCGGCGCCGCGCAGCTTCGCGATCTGGCCCACCATGCTGCCCACCGCGCCGGCCGCGCCGGAGACGAACACGGTCTCCCCCGGTTTCATCGCCGCCACGTCGAGCAGCCCGGCGTACGCGGTCAGCCCGGTCATGCCGAGCACGCCCAGGTACGCGGTGACCGGCGCCAGGCCGGGGTCGACCTTGCGCACGCTCTTGGCGTCCACCAGCGCGTACTCGCGCCAGCCGAACCCGTGCAGCACCGTGTCGCCGGGCTTGACGCCACCGGCCTCGCCGGCCACCACCTCACCGATCGCGCCGCCGTCCAGCGGGGCGTCGAGCGCGAACGGCGGCACGTACGACTTGACGTCGTTCATCCGCCCGCGCATGTACGGGTCGACGGACATGAACCGGTTTCGGACCACTACCTGTCCCGGGCCCGGCGTCGGCACCTCGGTGGTGACCAGCCGGAAGTTCTCCGGCGTCGGCCAGCCGTCCGGCCGGGACGCCAGATGGATCTCCCTGTTGACGCGCGCCTCACTCATCGGGCCTCCTCGGTTCGCACTGCGGGGCTCCGCTGCGCTGCACTCCTCGTGCTCACAGGGCCTCGCGGACCGTGCGGGTCACCTCGACGTTCCCACGGGTCGCGTTGGAGTAGGGGCAGACCTGGTGGGCCGCGTCGACGAGCTGCTCGGCAGCCGCGCGCTCGACAGCGGGCAGGTCCACCACGAGCGTCACGGCCAGGCCGTAACCGCCGCTGCCGTTCGGGCCGATGCCCACCTCGGCCTCGACGACGGAGCCGGAGACGTCCGCCTTGGCCTGACGGGCCACCACGCGCAGCGCGGAGTGGAAGCAGGCCGCGTAGCCGGCCGCGAAGAGCTGCTCCGGGTTGGCCGCGCCGCCGGCGCCCCCCATCTCCTTCGGTACGGCGAGGTCCAGCTCGACCGTGCCGTCGGAGGTCCGGACGTGACCGTCGCGGCCGTCGCCGGTGGCGCGGGCGGAGGCGGTGTAGAGCACCTGCATGTCACTGCTCCTTCTGTCGGTGGATCGTCTCGGTGACCCGGGTGAGGATGCCGTGGAGGAAGACCAGCTCGGCCTCGGTGAGCCCGGTGGCGGATGCCACCTGCCGCGGCACGTCACCCATCCGCTCCCGCAGCGCCCGGCCCCGGTCGGTGAGGCCCACCTCGACCCGGCGCTCATCCGCCGCCGAGCGGGTACGCACCACCAGACCGGCCGCCTCCAGTCGCTTGAGCAGCGGGGAGAGCGTGCCGGAGTCGAGCCGGAGCGCAGCGCCGAGCTCGGAGACCGTGGGGGCGTCGTCGTCGTGCTCCCAGAGCACCAGCAGCACCAGGTACTGCGGGTAGGTCAGCCCGTGCTCGTCGAGGATGGGCCGGTAGACGTCGGTCAGGGCGCGCGACGCCGCGTAGAGCGCGAAGCACACCTGCCGGCGCAGTACCAGATCATCGGTCACGCCCTGAACCGTAGCGTGCAATCAAGTTGTGCACAACTTATCGGGGCGTGGAGCGGTGCGGCGCCGGTCACCCGGCACCGCTCAGCGGTCCGGCAGGTACGCCTCCAGCTCGACCTCGACCAGGAGATCCGGGTCGATCAGCCCGGCCACCACCACCATCGTGGCGACCGGGCGCACCGGGCCGAACACCCCGTTGTGCGCCCGGCCCACCTCGTCGGCGTAGATCCGGTCCGTCACGTACATCCGGGTCCGCACCACGTCCCCCGGCCCGGCGCCGACCTCGGCCAGCGCGTCCAGGCCGATCCGGATCGCCTGCGCGGTCTGCGCCGCCGCGTCGCCGGCGTGCGCGACCCGGCCGTCGACCGTGGACGTGCAGCCGGCCGTGATCGCCAGTGTGCCGGCCCGGACCACCCGCGAGTAGCCGTAGAGCGCCTCCCACGGGCCGCCCGAGCCGAGCCGGGTCACCACCCCGGCGTCCACCGGCCTCTCGGCCGGCTCGGCCGTCACGCGCCGGCCCGCAGCGCCGCCAGCGCCTCGGCGACGGTGAACGCGCCCGCGTAGAGCGCCTTACCGGCGATCACGCCCTCCACCCCCACCGGCTCCAGCGTGGCCAGCGCCCGCAGGTCGTCCAGCGTGGACACACCACCGGAGGCGATCACCGGGGCGTCGGTGCGGGCGCACACCTCGCGCAGCAGGTCCAGGTTCGGCCCGCGCATGGTGCCGTCCTTGGTGATGTCGGTGACCACGTACCGCGCCGCGCCCGCGGCGTCCAGCCGGGCCAGCACCTCGTAGAGGTCGCCGCTGTCGCGGGTCCAGCCGCGCGCCGACAGGGTACGGCCGCGCACGTCCAGCCCGATCGCCACCCGGTCGCCGTACTCGCCGCAGATCCGGTCGCACCACTGCGGATCCTCCAGCGCGGCGGTGCCGATGTTGACCCGGGCCGCCCCGGTGCCGAGCGCCGCCCGCAGCGACTCGTCGTCACGGATGCCGCCGGACAGCTCCACCTTCACGTCCAGCTTGCCGACCACCTCGGCGAGCAGCGCGGCGTTGGAGCCCCGCCCGAACGCCGCGTCCAGGTCGACCAGGTGGATCCACTCCGCGCCGTCGGACTGCCAGGCCAGCGCCGCGTCCAGCGGATCGCCGTACGCGGTCTCGCTACCGGCGGCGCCCTGCACGAGCCGGACGGCCTGGCCGTCGGCGACGTCCACGGCGGGCAACAGGGTGAGGCTCAACGCTTCTCTCCTCGGATCCTCAACGACGGTCCAGCGCGATCACCACGATCGCGGGCAGGACCAGCAACAACAACACGACCAGCACCAGCCGCAGCGCGAGGTCGTCCACCAGACTCCAGATGGCGGCCACCGCCACCACGGTGAGCACCAGGATCGTCGCCCGCTCGCGGCGGGTGTGCCGGCGCAGCCGGCCGGTACGGCCGCGCCGCAGCGACGGCGTCAGCCGGCGTACCAGAGAACGACGCCGCTCCCGGCGCGCCACCCGGCGGGCGCGGACGGCGCGCGCCCGCTCCTGCTCGGCCTCGCGCGCCGCGCGGCGGCGGGCCCGCTCCTTGCTCACGCGGACGCCCGCGTGCCCGCCAGCGGGCCGGTCACAGCGTGCCGAGCCAGTTGCGCAGCAGCGCGGCACCGGCGTCGGCCGACTTCTCCGGGTGGAACTGCGCGGCCGACAGCGGCCCCCGCTCCACCGCCGCGACGAAGTCCGCGCCGTGGTGCGAGGTGGTCACAGTGGCCCCCGCCTCGGCCAGCGCCGCCGGGTCGGTCACCCCGTAGGAGTGGACGAAGTAGAACCGGGTGCCCGCCGGCAGTCCGGCGAACAGCGTCGAGCCGGCCGGCGGCCGCACGGTGTTCCAGCCCATGTGCGGCAGCCGCCGCGCGGGCAGCCGGGTCACGCCGCCGGGCAGCAGCCCGAGCCCCTTGGTGACCACGCCGTGCTCCTCGCCGTGCCCGAACAGGATCTGCATGCCGACGCAGATGCCCAGCACCGGCCGCCCGGCGGCGACCCGGTCGGCGATGACCGGCCCGGCGCCCAGCGCCTCGATCCCGGCCATGCACGCGGCGAACGCGCCCACGCCCGGCACCACCAGGCCGTCGGCCGACGCGGCGGCGTCCAGGTCGTCGGTGACAGTCACGTCGGCGCCGGCGCGCGCCACCGCGCGCTCGGCCGACCGCAGGTTGCCCGAGCCGTAGTCGAGCACCACCACCCGCCGCGTCATCAGCTCTCCCCCGGCAGCAGCCAGAGCACCCCGGCAGCGGTCGCCAGCAGGGCCAGCAGACCGGTGATCACCACGGCGGCGCGGGGCGCGCCCTGCTTGAGCAGCGACCACGTCCCGCCGACCAGCAGGCCGGCCAGGATCAACAGAAGCGTGGGCAGCACCTTCATTACAGAGCGCCCTTCGTCGACGGCACCACACCCGCGTTACGCGGATCGATAGCGGTGGCCTCGCGCAGCGCGCGGGAGACGGCCTTGAACTGCGCCTCGACCACGTGGTGGGCGTCCGGGTGGCCGCCGGGACGAGCCGCGCGCAGCACGTCCACGTGCAGCGTGATCCGGGCCGACTGGCCGAACGACTCCCAGATGTGCCGGGTCATGCTCGTCGGGTAGACCGGCCCGATGTACGGGGCCAGCGCCGGCTCGTCGTGCACCACGTACGGGCGGCCGGACAGGTCCACCGCGGCCCGGACCAGCACCTCGTCCATCGGGACGGTCGCCGAGCCGTACCGCCGGATGCCGGCCTTGTCGCCCAGCGCCCGGTCGAACGCCGCGCCCAGCGCGAGCGCGGTGTCCTCCATCGTGTGGTGCGCGTCGATCTCCAGGTCACCGACGGTGTGCACGGTCAGGTCGAAGCCGCCGTGCCGGGCGATCTGGTTGAGCATGTGGTCGTAGAAGCCGACGCCGGTCTCGATGTCGGCCTTGCCGGTGCCGTCGAGGTCGATCTCGACGAGCACCTTCGTCTCGTTTGTGACCCGCTCGATCCGGGCGATCCGGCTCATGAAACTGTCTCCATCGCGGTGAGGAAGGCGTCGGTCTCGGTCGGGGTTCCGGCGGTGACGCGCAGCCAGCCGGGCAGGCCGACGTCGCGCACCAGCACGCCGGCATCGAGCAGGGTACGCCAGGCCACCGCCTGGTCCCCCTCGACGGCGAACAGCACGAAGTTGGCGTCGCTGTCGGCCACCCGGTGGCCCCGGGCACGCAGCTCGGCGACGATCCGGTCCCGCTGCTCCTTGATCGCGGCCACGGTGCCGAGCAGAGCGTCCCGGTGCGCCAGCGCCGCGCGGGCGGCGGCCTGGGTGAGTGCGGACAGGTGGTACGGCAGCCGGACCAGCTGCACCGCGTCCACCACCGCCGGGTCGGCCGCCAGGTAGCCGAGCCGGCCGCCGGCGAACCCGAACGCCTTGCTCATGGTGCGGGTCACCACCAGCCGCGGGTGACCGGGCAGCACGGCGAGCGCGCTCACCGTGCCGGGACGGGCGAACTCGGCGTACGCCTCGTCCACGATCACCATGCCTGGTGCCTCGTCCAGCACGGCGGCGACCACCGCCGGGTCGAGCGCGGTGCCGGTCGGGTTGTTCGGCGAGCAGAGGAACACCACGTCCGGCCGGTGCTCGCGGACCTGGGCCACCGCCTCGCCGGCGGTGAGCCCGAAGTCCTCGCCGCGCCGGGCGGGCACCCACCGGGTGCCGGTGCCGAGCGTCAGCAGCGGGTGCATCGAGTACGCCGGGGTGAACCCGAGCGCGGTGCGCCCCGGACCGCCGAACGCCTGGAGCAGCTGCTGCTGGATCTCGTTGGAGCCGTTCGCCGCCCACACGTGGTCGGCGGTGAGCCCGTGGCCGAGGTAGGCGGCCAGGTCGGCGCGCAGCGCCACCGCGTCCCGGTCCGGGTAGCGGTTGAGGTCGCGCAGCTCGGCGGCGACCGCCTTGCCGATCGCCTCCACCACCGGCTCGGGCACCGGGTAGGAGTTCTCGTTGGTGTTCAGCCGCACCGGCACGTCGAGCTGCGGTGCCCCGTACGGCGTCCGTCCGCGCAGGTCGTCGCGGATCGGCAGGTCGTCGAGCGTGGTCACGACGGGCCGCCCCCGGGGAACCGGACGCTGACCGCCTGGCCGTGCGCGGGCAGGTCCTCCACGGTCGCCAGCGTGACCACGTGCGGCGCCACGTCGCGCAGCGCGTCCTGGGTGTATTCGACCAGGTGCACGCCGCGCAGGAACGACTGCACGGACAGCCCGGAGGAGTGCCGGGCGCAGCCGCCGGTGGGCAGCACGTGGTTGGAGCCCGCGCAGTAGTCGCCGAGCGACACCGGCGACCAGGCGCCGACGAACACCGCCCCGGCGTTTCGGACCCGCAGCGCCCAGTCGCGGGCGTTCTCGGTCTGGATCTCCAGGTGCTCGGCCGCGTACGCGTCGACCGCCCGCAGCCCTGCCTCCAGGTCGTCGACCAGGACCACGCCGCTCTGCTCGCCGCGCAGCGCGGTGCCGATCCGCTCGGCGTGCTTGGCCGCCGGCGCCTGCCGGGCCAGCTCCGCGTCGACCGCGTCGGCCAGCGCCGTGGACGGGGTGACCAGCACGCTCGCCGCGAGGGGGTCGTGCTCGGCCTGGCTGATCAGGTCGGCCGCGACGTGCGCCGGGTCGGCGGTGTCGTCGGCCAGGATCGCGATCTCGGTCGGGCCGGCCTCGGCGTCGATGCCGACCACGCCGCGCAGCAGCCGCTTCGCGGCGGTGACCCAGATGTTGCCCGGACCGGTGATCATGTCGACCGGCTCGCAGCGCTCGTCGCCGGCCGGGTCGACGCCCGCGCCGTACGCGAGCATGGCGACCGCCTGGGCGCCGCCGACCGCGTACACCTCGTCCACGCCGAGCAGCGCGCACGCGGCGAGGACCCGCCGGTCGGGCAGCCCGTCGTTGTCCTTCTGCGGCGGGCTCACCACCACCAGGGAGCGCACCCCGGCCGCCTGGGCCGGGACCACGTTCATCACCACCGTCGACGGGTACATGGCCAGGCCGCCGGGCACGTAGAGACCGACCCGGTCGACCGGCACCCACCGCTCGGTCACAGTGCCGCCGGGCACCACAGTCGTGGTGTGGTCGGTGCGGCGCTGGTCGGCGTGGACCTTGCGGGCCCGGGTGATCGACTCCAGCAACGCGGCGCGTACCTGCGGGTCCAGCTCGTCCTCGGCGGCGCGGATCGTCTCGACCGGCACCCGCAGCCGCTCCGGCGAGACGCCGTCGAACCGTTCGCTCGCCTCCCGGATCGCCGGGTACCCATGGTCCCGGACCGCCTCCACGAGCGGGCGGATCCGCTCGACCGCCACGGAGACGTCGAGCTGGGCACGGGGCAGCAGGCGGCGCGGGTCACGGGCCCCGCCGCGCAGGTCGATCCGATTCAGCACGCCTGCGAGTCTAGGCCGCCGCCGGTGTCACCGGCCGGGGCCGCCCGCACGCCGGGACGGTGAGCCGGGACACGCGCGGGCGGGCGGGTTGGCGATACGCTCGATCACGTGAGCGCACGGCTGCCGGTGTTCCCGCTCGGGACCGTCCTCTTCCCCGGGCTGGTCCTTCCGCTGCACATCTTCGAGGAGCGCTACAAGGCGCTGGTGCGCCACCTCGTGGGCCTGCCCGAGGGCGCGCCGCGCGAGTTCGGCGTGGTGGCGATCCAGGCCGGCTGGGAGGTCGCGCCGGCCGGGCCGCCGGGGCGTTCCGGGCCGCCCGGCGGCGACGTCACGCTGCACGAGGTGGGCTGCACCGCCGAGCTGCGGCAGGTCACCGAGCTGGCCGACGGCGGCTTCGACATCGTCACCGTCGGGCGGCGGCGGTTCCGGGTCGCCGAGGTGGACGCCTCCGCCGAGCCGTACCTGACCGCCGAGGTGGAGTGGCTGCCGGAGCCGGACGGCCCGGACGAGGTCTCCGACCTGCTGGCGGCCCGGGTGATCTCGGTGTTCCGGCAATACCTGGGCCTGATCCGGCCGGACCAGCAGGAGATCACCGAGCAGCTGCCGGAGGATCCGACGGTCCTGTCGCACCTGGTCGCCGCGACCGCCGCGCTGACCGTCGCCGACCGGCAGCGGCTGCTCGCCGTCGACGACACCGCCGGGCGGCTGCGCGCCGAGCTGCGCCTGCTCAACCGGGAGACGGCGTTGCTGCGGCAGGTGCGCGCGGTGCCGGTGCCGCTCAGCGAGCTGGCTGGTCCCCCGGCGCCGAACTGAACCCGGGCGGGGGCGGCGGCCAGGCCGCGTCGGGCTCCGGCTCCGGCCGCAGCGACGGCCACCGCGACCAGCCCGCCAGCAGCGTGTACGTGACGGCGGCGCCGAACGCGGCGAGCAGCAGGTTCCCGTGCGGCACCGGCAGCGGGCCGTACCAGTCGACGCCGCCGGCGCGCAGGTCGACGGGCTTGGTGAAGGCGGTGCCCGGCGGCGCGGTCTCCACCAGCCGCTGGAACGTCGACAGCCCGATCCGGCGGCCGACCTGCCAGGCCACCACCGCCGCGCCGAGACCGCCGAGCGTCACCGCGAGCAGGCCAGCCGGGCCGCGCCGGCGGCGCAGCAGCACCCACAGGGCGATCGCGGCGAGCACGCCGAAGCCGAGCGTCAGGAGGCTGAACCAGCCGTCCGCGGCGATCGGCTGCTCCGGCTGCGTGGTCGCGTAGACCGTGCCGGCGGGGGTCTGCCGGACCGGGGTGGCGGGCGCCGCCCATGCCCACAGCAGGCCCAGCGGCGCGCCGAGCGCGGTGAGCAGTGCGACCACGCCGAGCGTGGTGAGCAGCGGGCGGCCGGATCGGGTGGCGTCGGCGCCGGGTAGCTCCGCCACCACGCCCGGGTATCCGGCGAGCGGGTCGGCGCCGGGCGCGGTGACCGGCGTGCCGGCGGGTACCGGCAGGCCGCCGGGCCAGCCGGGCGGCTGCTCGCGCTCGGGCCACGCGTCGCCGGTACGCGCGTCGGTGCCGTCGGTGCGCTCGCGCGCCCGCTCGGGCTCAGGGGTGTCCGGACTCACCCGTTGATCCTCTCAGGCCCGGGCACGGCGCGGGGCGGTGGTCGGCGCTCAGCGCGCGAACGGTTCCAGCATCACCGCTGCCGCCTTGAGCCAGGCGTTGCGGGTCTCGGCCTGGAGCTGGTGGTACTCGATCGAGGAGCCGGTCTCCAGCGCCGGGTCGTAGGGCACCACGGCGACCGCCCGGGTCCGGGTGGCGAAGTGCCGTTCCAGGTCGTCCTGCAACGAGGTACGCCCCGGCGTGGGGCAGGAGATCAGCGTGACCGCGTTGTCGGCCAGCTCGCCCATGCCCACCTCGTGCAGCAGGTCGAGCATCCAGTCCGCGCTGAACGCCGCGTCCTCGCGCGGCACGGTGGTCACCACGAGCTGGTCGGCGGCCTGCATGACGGTGCGCCAGTTCGGGCTCTCCACGTTGTTGCCGGTGTCCACGCAGACCACCTCGTGGGTGCGGCGCAGCAGCTCCAGCACCCGCTTGACGGTGAACTGGTCGAGCCGCTGGGCGAAGCGCGGGCTCTCCTCGCCGGCCAGCACGTCATACGAGCCGTCGGAGGCGTGCCGCAGGTAGTCGTCGAGGTGCGACAGCAGCGTGTTGCCTTCGAGGATCTCGATCTGCGCCAGGTCGTGGATCAGGTGGCGGATGGTGCGGGCGTGCCGGGCGCTGCCGGCCCGCAGACCGAGCGTGCCGCGCAGCTCGTTGTCGTCCCAGGCGAGCACGCCGCGCCCGCGGACGCTGCCCACCGTCGCGGCGGCGAGCACGGTGGCTGTGGTCTTGTGCACCCCGCCCTTGGGGTTGGCGAAGGCGAGCACCCGCGGGGTGCCCAGCTCGCGGCGCAGCACGCTGGTGGCCCGTTCCAGTTCCGGGTCCGGCTCCGGGGCGCGCCACTGCACCTGGGCCGCGTCGACCCGGCCGGAGCGGCCCTCCAGCGGGCGGCGGGGCGCGGGCACCACCGGCTCCGGGGCGGGCGGCGTGTCCGGCCGGTAGCGGCCCCGGTCGAGCAGCGCGTAGCGGGACTCGGGCGGGGGCGGCGCGGGCCGGTAGCCGCCGTCGAGAAGGGAGTACCGGGACTCGGCCGGCGCCTCGGCCCGGCCGCGCGGCTCCGGACGGGCCGGGTCGGGCCGCCAGGACGGTTCCGGGCGCGGCTCGGCGGTGAACGGCTGCTCGGGGCGCGGGTCGGGCGCGAACGACGGGTCGGCGCGCCAGGACGGGTCGGGCGGATAGGGCTGCCCGGCGCGCCAGGACGGCTCGGGGTCGCTGCGGTAGGCCGGTTCGGCCTGGTAGGCCGGCTCGCCGTCGTGCCGGGGATCGGCGCGGAAGGCCGGGTCGACCCGGAACGTGGCCTCGGCCCGGTAAGCGGGCTCCGCGCCGTACGACCCGTCGGGGGCCCGGCCGACGGCGGTGGCGCGGCCGGTCCACCCGGTGCCCGCGCCACGGCGGGGCAGCGGGTCGGGCGGCGGCGCCGGTTGCTCCTCGACGTGCCGGTCGGCGTCGGCGTGCTCCGCGCCGCGACCGCCGAGCCGGGCCCGGTCGAGCAGCGCCCGCCACCGCGGTGCCGGCTCGCCCTGCCGACCCCAGCCGGTCTCGCTGCCGTCCAAGGATTCGCCCTCCCCCAGCCCATCGATCTCCGCCTGACAGGCTACGAACGAAACCCTATTCGGACCACTCCCCGCGCCGCACATCGCCCGGTGGCCCGCCGCACCATGGGATCGGCCCGGTCGCCGTGTGCCCCGATGTCTCAGGAGGTGGGAGCGGGATTGGGCGCCCCGGAGCCGGTGACGGACCCGGGGGCGGTGGGTGAAGGTCCGCTCACCGTCCGTGCGGCTTCCGACGAATCGCCCATTCCGCCTGCCTCGGCCGGCCCGGTGTCGGCCGGCGGCCGGACCACGTCACGCTGCTCGGGAAGCGGCGGGGTGAACACGGTCCGGTCCAGACGTGTCACCTCCGGCGCCGGGTCCACCACCCGCACGCCCGGACGACCGGCCAGCCCGCGCAGGGCGTCCGGCGGGGCACTGACGACCGCGGCGTAGACGCAGGCGCAGCCGGTCCGGTACGCCTCCGCCTCGCGGGCGGCGACCTCGGCGCCGCTGTCGTACACCCGGCGCAGTTCCGGATCGGCGGTGGCGGCGGCGCGGGACCGGTAGTCCGCGGTCTCCCGGTCCTTGCGCGTCGCGACGCCGGCCATCCCGGCCACCACGTCCCGGGGCAGGGTCAGCGCCGCGATCCGGACGATCTCGGTCTGCCGGCCGGGCAGCGGCACCCGTGCCACCACCGCCGAGACCCGCGTGCCGTCCAGCGCGGCGGCCGCCCGCGCCGGGGTCAGGTAGCCGTCGAACGAGACCAGCGCGTAGCCGTCGGGCGCGTCGAGGCGGGCCAGTTCGTCCCCGGCGGCGCGCAGGTACGCCGGGATGCTCGCGCCGCCGGTCACACCGACCCGGGTCACCTCGCCCACAGTGCGGTCGCTCACCGGGCGGTCCCGCCGCTGTGCCACCGCCACCACGAGCACCACCAGCGCGCAGGCCAGCGCGAGCCAGGTCAGCGCGGCGGACCGGGACCGGCGGGGCCGCGCGGCGTCGTCACTCACGTCAGTCGCGCAGGATCTCCAGCGCCCGGGCCAGGTCGTCCGGGTACTCGCTGACGAACGTCACCTCGTCGCCGGTGCCCGGGTGCGCGAAGCTCAGCGAGCGGGCGTGCAGCCACTGCCGGGACAGCCCGAGCCGGGCCGACAGCGTCGGGTCCGCGCCGTAGGTCAGGTCGCCCACACAGGGGTGCCGCATGCTGGAGAAGTGCACCCTGATCTGGTGCGTACGCCCGGTCTCCAGCCGCACGTCGAGCAGGCTGGCGGCGGGGAACGCCTCGAGCGTGTCGTAGTGCGTGATGCTCGGCTTGCCGCCGGAGACCACGGCCCAGCGGTAGTCGTGGTGCGGGTGCCTGTCGATCGGCGCGTCGATGGTGCCGCGCAGCGGATCCGGGTGACCCTGCACCACGGCGTGGTAGCGCTTCTCCACCTCGCGGTACTTGAACGCCCGCTTCAGCGCGGTGTACGCGCGCTCGCTCTTGGCCACCGCCATGATCCCGGTGGTGCCCACGTCGAGCCGGTGCACCACACCCTGCCGCTCCGCGGCGCCGCTCGTGGAGATCCGGTGGCCGATGCCGGCCAGCCCGCCGATCACTGTGGGGCCGGTCCAGCCCGGGCTCGGGTGCGCCGCCACCCCGACCGGCTTGTCGACCACCACGATGTCGTCGTCGGCGTACACCACTGTCAGGCCGGGCACGGCCTGCGGCACCACGGCGGGCGGCGCGGCCGGCGCGGGCAGCGTGACCTCCAGCCACGAACCCGCCTTGACCTTGTACGAGTTGGGCCGGGCCACGCCGTCGACGAGCGCGTCGCCCGCGTCGATCAGGCCGGCGGCGGCGGTACGGGAGAGCCCGAGCAGGCGGGACACGGCCTGGTCCAGGCGCATGCCGTCGAGGCCGTCCGGCACGGGCAGGGAACGGGTGTCGCCGCCGGCGGCGAACGCGGAGGTCACGCGCTCTCCCGCTGCTCGGCCGGGGCGGCGTCGTCGCGCTTCTCGTCGCGCAGCCGGGAGCCGTCGCGCTGCCGGCCGGTCAGCTCCAGGAAGACCGCGAGCACCACGCCGCACACCAGTGAGCTGTCGGCCAGGTTGAACACCGGCCAGACCTGGCCGTACGGGTCGAAGAGGCTGATCATGTCGACCACGTGGCCGACGAAGTGCCCTGGAGCGCGGAAGATCCGGTCGATCAGGTTGCCGAGCGCGCCGCCCAGCACCAGGCCCAGCGACACCGCCCACGGCAGCGAGCGCAGCCGCAGCGCCATCCAGGCGATCCACCCGATCACCACGAACGTGATGATCGGGAAGATCCAGGTGTGGTCGGAGCCGATGCTCCAGGCCGCGCCGCTGTTGCGGGTCAGGCTGAGGTAGACCGCGCCGCCGAGCAGCGACACCGGCTCCCGGCCGGTCAGCTCGGCCAGCGCGAGCTGCTTCGTGCCGAGGTCCGCCAGCAGCGAGAACAGGGACACGCCGAGCAGCAGGCCGACGGCCTTACGGCGGGGCGCGCCGGCGCCCGTCTCGGTGGTGCCGGACCCGGCGGGCGGTGCTGCGGTCATCTGCTCCCCATCGACGCTTGCGACGGCGTGGTCACCGTCTGCCGTACGGCCGCCGGGGAGCGGTGATCAGCGCCGCTCCGCCAGCTGCTTGCACGTCACGCAGAGGGTGGCCGACGGGAACGCGGCGAGCCGCTCCACCGGGATCGGGTTGCCGCACCGCTCGCACCAGCCGTAGCCACCCTCGTCGAGGCGCTCCAGCGCGCGCTCGACCTGCGTGATCCGTTCCTTGATGCTGTTGGCGAGAGAGATCTCCTGCTCCCGCTCGAACGTCTTGGTGCCGGTGTCGGCCTGGTCGTCCCCGGCCGAGTCGGTCAGCCGGTCGCGCTGCAGCTCGGTGATCTCGCTCAGCGTCTGATCGTACTCGGCGTTGAGCTCGTCCCGCCGTGCCGCCAGGGCGGCCCGGATCTTCTCGGTCTCCGCCGCGCTGCGGGTGGCCTTCGCCACCGGCTTGCGACCGGCGGTCCTGGTGTCGGCTGGCTTCGCCATCGTCAGCTCCCTCAGCCGCGTGGCGCGGCGGTCAGCGGTGCGTGGGCGGGACGCCATCGTCGGCGTCGTCCGCGTACGGAAGGGTGCACGGCGAGCGGGCCCGCCGTGCACTCCGGAGGTTGGCAAGAATACGGAACGTACAGGCGTCCGACAACGTGCCGCACCGTCGTCCCACGTATCCGCCCCGGACTGCCATCAATCGGGGCAAAAGGAACGGTAGCAGATCAGCGGGCCGGCTCCTCGCCGTACTCCCCGAACCACCTCGCCAGCCGGCCCCGGCGGCTCACCGCCCGCAGCCGCCGCTCGGTCTCGTCCCGTACGCCCGCGGTGGCGACGATGAGCAGGCTGTCCCCGACCTTGAGCCGGGTGTCGGCGCCCGGCACGAAACCGGCACCGTCGCGCAGCACGAGCGTCACCGCCGCGCCGACCGGCAGCCGCAGCTCGTCCACGTGCACCCCGGCCAGCCGCGACCCGGCCGGCACCTCCATCTGGAGCAGGTCGGCGCGCATCCGTTCCAGCGGGGCGGTCTCCAGCAGGATCTCGCTCGCCTCGGCCGGCGCGGTCACCCCCAGCCGGCGGGCCGCCGGCGCCAGCGTCCCGGCCTGGAGCAACGTGAAGATCACCACCAGGACGAAGACGGCGTCGAACAGGCGGGCCGCGCCCGGCACGTGCAGCGACAGCGGGATGGTCGCCAGCACGACCGGCACCGCGCCGCGCAGCCCGGCCCAGGACAGGAACAGCTGCTCGCGCAGGCTCACCCGGAACGGCAGCGCGGAGACCGCCACCGACAGCGGCCGGGCGAGCAGCAGCAGGGCCAGCCCGGTGATCACGGCCGGCAGCACCGCCGCGTCCAGCCGGCTCGGCGAGACCAGCAGGCCGAGCAGCACGAACAGGCCGATCTGGGCCAGCCAGGCCAGCCCGTCGGCGAAACCGAGGATGGCCTGGCGGTGCGGCAGCCGCGAGTTGCCGAGCAGCACGCCCGCGACGTACACGGCGAGGAAGCCCGAGGCGTGCAGCACCGAGCCGGCCGCGTACGCCAGCACGGTGAAGCCGACCACCGCGATCGGGTACAGGCCGGCCGACGGCAGCGCGGCCCGGCGCAGCGCGTACCGGCCGGCCAGGCCCGCGCCGACACCGACCGCCGCGCCGGCGCTCAGCTCGTAGCCGAGGAGCAGCACCTCGTACCACCAGGGGTGGGCGGCCTCGACCCCGGCGCGGGACAGCAGCAGCACCAGCAGCACGACCGGGGCGTCGTTCACCCCGGACTCGGCCTCCAGCGCGGCCACCAGCCGGGGCGGCAGGCGCAACCGGCGCAGCGTGGCGAACACGGCCGCCGCGTCGGTGGAGGAGAGCACCGCGCCGTAGAGCAGCGACAGCCGCCAGTCCAGGCCGAGCAGCAGGTGCACCACCACGCCGACGACCACGATGCTGACCACGACGCCGACCGTGGACAGCGCCGCGGCCAGGCCCAGCACCGGCCGCAGCGTGCTCCACCGCGCGGTCAGCCCGCCCTCCGCGATGATCACGATGAGCGCGCAGAAGCCGAGCACCCGGGTCAGTTCGACGTCGTCGAACCGGATGCCCAGGCCGGCCTCGCCGAGCAGCACGCCCAGCGCCAGGTAGACCAGCAGGCTCGGTACGCCGAGCCGGGTGGAGAACCGCACCGCGCCCACCGCGACCAGCAGCACGGCAGCGCCCACGAGCAGCGCGACGTCGAGCCCCGGGGTCATCGCCGGCCGGCCGGACCGGACCTCACGCCGTGCTGCCGTCGCGCAGCCGGCGCAGCACCTCGGGCAGCCCGTCGTGCGGGCGCTCGACCAGGAACAGCTTGTCCCGGCTGGCCGCGCCGGACCGCAGCGACACGGTCGCCGGCCGGATGCCGAGCGCGTCGGCGAGCGCGCGCCGGGCCGCCTCGGTGGCGCGGCCGTCCACCGCGGGCGCGTGCACCGCGACGACGAGCGCCGGACCGTACGGCCCGTCGAACCGCCCGCCCACCCGGGCGCGGGCCGCCCCGGGCTTCACCCGCACCGCGACGGTGAGTGTGTCCGCGATCGTCATGGTCAGCGCGGCCGGGCCTCGGCGAGCAGGGTGGTGGCGGCGGCGCAGTGCGCGCACGGGGTGAAGCCCAGCGCGACCGCCTCGGCGACCGGCAGCGGTTCGTCCTCCCGGCCCACCAGGTGCGGGCAGCCGGGCAGGTGGAAGCGGGGATGGCCGTCGACCACCAGGACCTCGTCGGGCAGCCGGACCAGCCGGGCGACCTCACCGGTGGAGAGGAACTCGGCCGGCGGGTCGCCGTCGAACGCCTCGCCCGGTGCGGGCGAGGTGGGCCGTGCGGTCTCCGGCACGCGCGGGCCGGGCGGCGAGTAGGGCGCCGCGTCCGCGGCCACCGGATCCGGCGCCGCGTACGGCCCGGCGGCGGGCTCGCCGTCGAACGCCGACGTGTGCGGCCCGGCGGCGAACGGCTCGGCCGGCGGCGAGTACGCGGCCGGCGGCGGGGCGTCGTCCGGTTCGGTCACCGGCGACCCGGGCGGTTGCCGCCACCCGGATCCGCCGGTGCCGAACGTGGACGTGTGGTGCGGGACCGGGCTCACCGGCTCGTCCGGGGACGGGACGGTGTGCGCGGTCCGCAGTCGCGGCCCGGTCTCCCGGCCGGCCGTGGCCCGCGCCGCGGCGGCCTGGCGGGCGAACGCGACGAAGGCGACGGCGGACAGCAGGCTGGCCGCGATCGAGACGATGAGCAGGAGGCTGGATCCGCCGGCGAGGCCGGCGATCAGCAGCACGACCGCGACGAGGATGAGCAGGATGCTGGCGGCTACCACGGCTCACCCCCGGCCGCGTCGTGTCGGTCTGGGCGGTCGGTGGCCGTCACGGGGACGGCCACCGACGCGGGATCAGCGGCCGGACTCGAGCGAGCCCGCGCGGCCACCGCCGTAGGAGCCGGCGAGACCGGCCGCGGCGAGACCGTTGCTGCCGGCGGCACGGGTGCCCTCGGCGCGGTTCATCTCCACCTCGAGGCCCTGGCCGCGACCGTCGAGGTCACGCAGCTGGCTCTCCAGGTACGCCTTGAGGCGGGTGCGGTACTCGCGCTCGAACTGCTTGAGCTCCTCGATGTGCTTCTGCAGCGCGGTGCGCTTGGCGTCCAGGCCGCCCATGGCCTCCTGGTGCCGCTGGCGGGCGTCCCGCTCCAGGGCGTCGGCCTTGGCGCGCGCCTCCCGGGTGACCTCCTCGGCCTTCGAACGGGCCTCGGAGAGCAGCTGGTCGGCCTCGCGACGGGCGTCGGAGACGTGGTCGTCGGCGGTGCGCTGGGCCATCATGAGCACCCGCAGCGCCTGCTGCTCGCCGTCACCGGTCACGCCGGCCGGGCCGCCCTGCGTGCGCACCTGCTCCAGCTCGGCCTGCATCGCGCGGGCCGCCTGCTCGGCGGCCGCCTTGTCGCGCTGCACCCGGTCGAGCTGAGCCTTGACGTCGTTGAGCTCCGCCGCGAGGCGGGCGTCACCGCCGGGGCCGGCGGGAGCGCCACCCCGACCGCCGCGCTCCACCTGGGCGCGCAGCTCGTTGTTCTCCTCGATCAGACGGGCCAGCTCGCGCTCGACCTCGTCCAGGAAGGCGTCGACCTCCTCCTCGTCATACCCCCGCTTGCCGATCGGCGGCTTTTTGAAGGCGACGTTGTGAACGTCGGCCGGGGTCAGCGGCATCGAAACTCCTCGGGTCAGTTGCGGCCGCGAAAGCGCTCTGGTCAGGCAAACGCGAAGATCAGGCGCCTAAACACGAACTCCATCAGCACGAACAGGATAACCAGGAGCACAAGGGAGGCCAGGTCGATGCTCACGGTACCAATTCGCAGTGGCGGGATCACACGCCTCAACGCTCGCAGGGGCGGATCAGTGACGCTCCACACGACTTCCAGTCCCGCCGACGCTCCCCGCCCCGGTTGCCAGCGGCGACCATAGGCCAGCACCGCCCCGAGAACAAATCGCGCCAAAAGGACAATTAGGAAGATGTACAGCAGCAGGTAGAGCACCTGGAACAGGATCGACAACACGGCAGGCGACGTCCCTCGGTCGTGCGGCTCAGCTCAGGCTGAAGAAGCCGCCCTCAGCGATCTTGGCCTTGTCCTCCGCGGTGACCTGGACGTTGGCCGGTGAGAGCAGGAACACCCGGTTGGTCACGCGCTCGATCGTACCGCGCAGACCGAACGCGAGCCCGGCGGCGAAGTCGACGAGCCGGCGGGCGTCCGCCTCGTCCATCTCGGTGAGATTGATGATCACCGGTACGCCGTCGCGGAAGTGCTCGCCGATCGTCCGCGCCTCGCGGTACGTGGTCGGGTGCAGCGTGGTGATCTGGTAGCGCTGCTCGTCCTCCGGCGCCACGCGCTCCCGCTCCCGCGGCTGGGCCTGCGGCGCGAGCGCGAGGTTGTCCCGGGTGTGGTAGGTCAGCGCGCCCGAGGTGTCACCGGCGGAGGACCGGGTGATCGACCGGACGCTGGACCGCTCGGCCCGCTCCGGGCGCTCGGCCTCGGCCCGGTCGGCGTCGACCGCGCGGCTGGAGGCGCGCTCGGACAGCCGGCCCCGGTCGCCGAGCCGGCCGCGCGTCGTCGGCGGCTCCTCGGCCTCGTCGTCGTCCTCGTCGGCGAACTCCTCGGCGTACCGGCTCGACCGGTAGCGCGACGATTCCCGGTAGCCACCCTTGTCGTAGCCACCGTCCTCGTACGCCCGCTCGTCGTCCTCCTCGACGAGACCGAGCCAGACCCCCGCCTTGCGCAGTGCACCCATCCCCGCGCCCTTCCGTCCGCCGTGCGGCACGCGCCCCCGTGCCGTGTCGCTTGATCACGAGTGGACGATCATGCCCACCGGACCGGATCGGCAATCCCCTGACGCGCGGTTCGCGGTCCGCCCGTCACGGCCCCCGGCTACGGGAACGCCGTCCTGAACAACACTGATGTAATTTGCTTCCGTCGTGGTGAGGCTACCGCAGCGCAGGGCGCATTCCGAGCAACGCGCTGCCGACACGGACATGTGTCGCGCCGTGCCCGATCGCGCTCTCCAGGTCTCCGCTCATGCCCGCCGACAGCACCGTCGCGTCCGGATGATCGGCCCGCAGTGCCGCCGCCACCTCGGCCAGCCGGGCGAACGCCCGGTCCGGCTCCCAGCCCAGCGGCGCCACCGCCATCAGGCCCGCCAGCCGCAGACCGTCGGCGCCGGCCACCGCCGCGGCCACCGGGTCGAGCCCTCGCTGCGGATCGGCCGCGCCCGGCAGCGCCCCGCCCCGGGCCGGGTCGCCGTCGATGCTCACCTGCACCAGCACGTCCAGCGGCCGGTCCCGGACCGCGCCGGCGGCGGCGTCCAGCGCGGCGGCCAGCCGGACGCTGTCCACCGACTGGACCACGTCGGCGTACCGGACCACCGAGCGGGCCTTGTTGCGCTGCAACTGGCCGATGAAGTGCCAGCGCGGCGCGGCCCCGGCGGCGGCCACCGCCTCCGCCTTCGGCGCCGCCTCCTGGTCGCGGTTCTCCCCGACGTCGCTCACGCCGAGCCCGGCCAGCGCGACCACGTCCGCCGCCGGGTACGTCTTGGTCACCGCGACCAGTGTGACCTCGTCGCGCTGCCGCCCGGCCGCCGCGCAGGCGTCGGCGATGCGGGCCCGGACCCGGGCCAGGCCGGCCGCGAGTTCGGCACGCCGCTCGGGCCGCACCGCCGTCTGTGACTCCGTCATCGGCGCGGCTCAGGATCCGTTCTTCAGGAAGTCGGGCACGTCGACGTCGTCGAAGAGCACCCGGCGCGACGGCTGCTGCGGCGCCGGCATGGTGGCCGGCGGGCTCACCGGCGCGTTCGGCTGGGCCGGCGGGTTCTGGTTGCTCTTGCGCGGCGCTTCCACCGCCTTGTACGCCGGCGTGCCCCCGTCGAAGCCCGCCGCGATCACGGTGACCCGCACCTCGTCGCCGAGCGCGTCGTCGATGACCGCACCGAAGATGATGTTCGCGTCCGGGTGGGCCGCGTCGGTGACCAGCTGCGCCGCATCGTTGATCTCGAACAGGCCGAGGTCCGATCCGCCGGCGATGGAGAGCAGCACGCCGCGCGCGCCGTCCATGCTCTGCTCGAGCAGCGGGCTGGAGATCGCCGCCTCGGCCGCCTCGACGGCGCGGTTCTCGCCCCGCGCGCTGCCGATGCCCATGAGCGCGCTTCCGGCGCCGCTCATCACGCTCTTCACGTCGGCGAAGTCCAGGTTGATCAGACCCGGCGTCGTGATCAGGTCGGTGATGCCCTGGACACCGGAGAGGAGCACCTGGTCGGCGGTGCGGAACGCGTCCATCATGGAGATGTTGCGGTCGCCGAGCGCGAGCAGCCGGTCGTTCGGGATCACGATGAGCGTGTCGCACTGGTTGCGCAGTTCCTCGATGCCCGCCTCGGCCTGGACCTGCCGGCGCTTGCCCTCGAACGAGAACGGCCGGGTGACCACACCGATGGTGAGCGCACCGAGCTTGCGGGCGATGTTCGCCACGACCGGCGCGCCGCCGGTGCCGGTGCCGCCGCCCTCGCCGCAGGTCACGAACACCATGTCGGCGCCCTTGAGGACCTCCTCGATCTCGTCGCGGTGGTCCTCGGCGGCGTTCTTGCCGACGTCCGGGTTGGCGCCCGCGCCCAGTCCCCGGGTCAGCTCCCGGCCCACGTCGAGCTTGACGTCGGCGTCGCTCATCAGCAACGCCTGCGCGTCGGTGTTGATCGCGATGAACTCGACGCCCTTGAGCCCAACCTCGATCATCCGGTTGACGGCGTTGACGCCGCCGCCCCCGATGCCGACGACCTTGATGACCGCCAGGTAGTTGTGCGGAGGTGTCATCTCCGGTCCTTTCCCTTCGAGATTGGCATGGGCCGACCCCACACGGCTTGGCCGGATCAGCGGTCGAGCACTCCCCCGTGGCCTCCGACGGCTGAACTCTCACCCTCTACTAGAGGCTTAGAGTTATGTCAACCACTGATCTCTTCGGGGCAACGTATGCGCCGCCGCGCCAGGAGCCAAGGACCTGTTCCGGCGTGTCGCCGACCGAGCGACAGGGGACACAGCGCGGGCTCGCTGAGCCACGGGTCACTCGAACGTGACCACGTCCGGCGCGCTGACGTCGATCCGGTCCGCCTTGCGGCTCAGCAACGAGGTGGCCACTGTCGACTTGTCGGTGCCGCGGGAGGCGTCGCCCCAGAAGACCTGACGCTCGCCGCGCAGCAGCAGCGTGATCCGGGCCAGGCCGGCCACGTCCACCGCGACCAGCTCCGCGCGCAGCTTCTCCCCCAGCGCGGCGAGCACCGCCAGCCCGGCCCGCGTACCCGGGTCGTCGGGGCCGGGCCGGGCGACCCGGACCTGCGGCAACCCGTCCGGCGCCCGGTCCAGTCGCTGGAAGACCACACCCGAGCCGTCGACGACCACGAAGCCGTCGCCCTGCGGCACAGCCGCCACCGCGGTGCGCTCCTGCACCCGGATCACCAGCGTGTCCGGCCACTGGCGCTCCACAGTGGCGCGGGCCACCGGCGGCAGCGTGCCGACCTTGCGCGCGGTCGCGTCCAGGTCCACCCGGGCCAGCGGCTCGTTGTCCGGCACCGCCGCGGCGTCGCGGATCTGCACCGGGGTGACCAGTTGCGCGCCGACCACCCGCACCTCGCGGACGCCGAACAGGCCGGTGCCCAGCACCGTCCACGCGACCAGGCCCGCGACGGCGAGCACCGCCGCGGCGACCGCCCAGGGCAGCGCGGCCCGCATCCGCCGTTGCCGGGCCCGGGCCATGAACCGGCGGGTCGACGGCGGCACGGCGTCCGCGTTCGCCCGCACGAGCTGCCAGCGCCGGGCCGGGCTGCGCCGCCCCGCCCCGCCGTCCGGTCCGGGGGTACGGCCGCGGGCCGGACCGGGACTCATCCGGCGGGGGTCGCCGCGCCGTCCGGGTCGACGCCGGCGCCGAGCCCCGTGCCCCCGGCGGAGCGGGCGAGCAGGGCGTCGAGCAACTGGTCACCCATCAGCGAGATCGGCGGCGCGCCCATCGTCACCACCACGTCGCCGGTCCGCGCCCGCCGGGCCACCTCGCCCGGCACGTCGTCCCACGCCTCGACGAACACCTTGCGCTCGGCCGGCAGCGGCACCTCCTGGATCAGCGCGGCCGAACCCTCGCCGGGACGGCGCGTCTCGCCGGGGCCGAAGACCTCCAGCAGCACCACCTCGTCGGCGATGCCGAGCGCGGCGGCGATCTCCGCCTGGTTGTCGCGGGTGCGGTAGAGCCGGTACGGCTGGAACACCACGATCAGCCGGCCGTCGCCGGCCACCTCGCGCAGCGTCTGCAACGCCAGCGTCATCGAGGTCGGGTGGTAGGCGTACTCGTCGTAGACCAGCACACCGTCCGCCGCGCCCTTGCGCTCGAAGCGGCGCCGCACGCCGGGGAACGCGCCGAGCGCGGCCTCCGCCGCGGCCACCGGCAGGTCCAGCAGGTACGCGGCGAGCACCGCGGCGGCGCTGTTGAGCGCCATGTGTCGGCCCGGTACGGGCAGCCGGATCTCACCCAGCGGCCGGCCCTCGACCTCGGCCTGGTAGCGCACCCCGTGCGCGGACGAGACGACCTCGCTCATCCGCAGGTCCGCGTCGGCGGACTCGCCGTACGTCCAGACCCGGCGGCCCTCAGCGCGCAGCGTCTCGGCCAGCCGGCGCCCGCCCGCGTCGTCGGCGCAGATGATCACGAAGCCGGCCGGGTCGGTGAGCCGGGCGAACTCGGCGAACGCCGCCTCCAGCGTGGCCAGGTCGCCGTAGGTGTTGAGGTGGTCCGCCTCGATGTTCGTGATGATCGACACGAACGGGCGGTAGATGAGGAAGGAGCGGTCGCTCTCGTCCGCCTCGACCACGAAGTGCTCGCCGGTGCCGTGGTGCGCGCCCGAGCCCACCTCGGAGATCTCGCCGCCGATCACGAACGACGGGTCGGTGCCGGCCTGCTGGAGCACCATGGTGACCATCGACGTGGTGGACGTCTTGCCGTGGGTGCCGGCCACCGCCACCGTGCGGCGCCCGGTCATCGCGGCGGCGAGCGCCTCGGAGCGGTGCAGCACCCGCAGGCCCCGGCGACGCGCCTCGACCATCTCCAGGTGGTCCTGCGGGATGGCGGAGGAGTAGACCACCGTGTCCACCCCGTCGAGGTTCGACGCCTCGTGGCTGGAGTGAATGGTGCCGCCGAGCGCCCGCAGGCCGGCCAGCGACGGCCACTCCCGCAGCTCGCTGCCGGAGACCGGCAGACCCCGGGTGAGGAAGAGCCGGGCCAGCCCGGCCATCCCGACCCCGCCCACCCCGATCAGGTGGATCCGGCCCAGGTCCTCCGCCGTCATGGTGCCGGCGGGCGTGAACTGCGCGGTGTTCATCAGACGTACCTTCCCGTCGCGGTTCCGCACATCAGCGGGCCACCGCCTCGTAGACGAAGTTCAGCAACGCCACGTCGCCGTCGCGGCGGCCGTACCCGGCTGCGGCGGCGCCCATCGCGTACAGACGCTGCGGGTCGCGGATCAGCGGGATCACCGTCCGCTCCAGCCACGCCGGGGTCATCTCGGCGTCGTCGACCAGCAGACCGCCGCCCGCCTCCACCACCGGCAGCGCGTTGCGCTTCTGCTCCTGGTTGCTGTGCGGGTAGGGCACGTAGATGGTGGGCAGGCCGATCGCGGCCACCTCGGCGCAGGTCATCGCGCCGCCCCGGGCCAGCATCAGATCGGCGGCGGCGTAACCCAGCTCCATCTCGGACAGGTACGGCAGCGTGACGTACGGCACCGGCAGGTCGGTGGGCACGGAGACCGGCTCGTTGCGGGCGCCGATGACGTGCAGCACCTGCACACCGTTGCGGGCCAGCTCCTTCGCCGCGCCGGAGACGGCCAGGTTGATCGAGCGGGCGCCCTGCGAGCCGCCGGCGACGAACAGCACCGGCAGGTCGGGACGGAGTCCGAAGTGGGCGCGGGCGGCGTCGCGCAGCGCGGCCCGGTCCAGCCCGGCGATGCCCCGGCGCAGCGGCACGCCGACCACGCGGGCGTCGCGCAGCGCCTCGGCCTGGGCCGGCTGGTGCGGGAAGCCCACCGCGACGTTCTTGGTGAACTTCATCCCGAGCCGGTTCGCCACGCCTGGCGGCACGTTCACCTCGTGGATGACGATCGGCAGCTCCCGCCGCCACGCGGCCAGGTAACCGGGCACCGAGACGTACCCGCCGAAGCCGACCACGGCGTCGGCCTGGACCTCGTCGATCACCTTGCCCGCGGCGCGCGCCGCCTTCCACATCCGGTCCGGGGTACGCACCAGGCTCATGTTGACCGACCGGGGAAGCTGGTAGGCCGGGATCTGCCGCAGGTCGTAGCCGGCCGGCGGGATCAGCTCGTTCTCCAGCCCCTTGGGTGTGCCCAGACAGGTGATCCGGACGCTCGGGTCGTGTCGGCGCAGGCAGTCGGCGAAGGCGAGCAGCGGGTAGATGTGCCCGCCCGTACCCCCTCCGCAGAGCACCACCGAACGCAGCGGACCCATCAGCGTCTCCTCTCGCTCGCCGCGCCGGTGCGCGCCCGGTCGGACCGGGCGCCGCGGGGCGCGGCCTGATCGTCCTGCCGCCGCTGCCGGGACCGGGGCACGGACCCTCGGTCGGCCGGGGGCGGCGCCGGTCTGCGGCGCCGGCCGGGAAGCGGCGGCAACGGGGCCCACACTAGTCGGACCCATCGGGCGGGCGGACGGGCATGCAGCGCTCGCGCCGCGTCCGGCTCGGCGCGGGCGAACGAGGCGAGCATGCCGATCGCGGCGAGCGTCACCACCAGGGCGCTGCCGCCGTCGGAGATGAACGGCAGCGGTACGCCGGTCAGCGGCAGCAGCCCGGTGACGCCACCGATGTTGATGACGGCCTGGCCGACCAGCCAGGCGGTCACGCCGGCGGCGGCGAGCCGGCGGAACGGGTCCTCGACCCGGCGGGCGATCCGCATCCCGGTGTACGCGAGCACGGCGAACAGCGTCAGGACCACTGTGCAGCCGACCACGCCCAGTTCCTCGGCGACGATGGCGAAGATGAAGTCGTTGTGCGCCTCGGGCAGGTAGTTCCACTTCAGCGAGCTCTGGCCCAGGCCGACGCCGAACCAGCCGCCGTTGCCGATCGCGTAGCGGGCCTGCACGAGCTGGTAGCAGTAGTCCAGCTTCTGCTCGAAGCAGGTCTTCGGATCCGGCGGGTCGAGCCACATGGTGAGACGGCCGAGCCGGTAGTTGTCCGCGTCCCGGGAGCCGGAGCCGGCGCCGAGCGAGGCGGCGGCCACCAGCAGGCCGATGCCGGCCAGGCCGATCGCGGAGAGCGCGGCGAAGACCCGGCCCCGCACGCCGGCCGCCCAGAGCAGCCCGACCACGAGCGCCAGCAGGCAGAGCATGCTGCCCAGGTCGTTGAAGCCGACCAGCACGAACAGCAGGCCCACCACCGGGAACAGCGGTGTCGCCAGTTCCTTCCACCAGCCCAGCGCGGCGCCCTTGCGGGCCAGTACGTGCGCCGCCCACAGCACCAGCGCGAACTTCGCCACCTCGACCGGTTGCAGCGAGATCGGGCCCAGGGAGAGCGAGAGGAGTTCGGCCCGCAGCGGCCCGATCGACGTCACCCCGAACAGCGAGTTCAGCGCGACGAACAGGTTGAGCGTGAGCAGCAGCGCCACCGCCACGCCGAGCGCCGGGCGGCTCACCGCCCGGAACGTGCGCGCGGGCAGCCGCTGGCAGGCCCAGAACGCGCCGATGCCGATCACCGCGAACACGGCCTGCTTGGTCAGCGACGCGGACGCGTCACCGCCCTCGGCGAAGTCCTTCACGCTCGTGGCGGAGAAGACCATGGTGAGGCCGATCAGCAGCAGCAGGCCGGCGCTGGACAGCAGCAGGTAGTACGAGGCCAGCGGCCGGGCCAGCAGGCCGCGCAGCGCGGCCAGGCCACCGGCCGGATCCCAGCGCGCCGCGGGCGGGTCGGCCGGTGGCGTCGCCGCCGGGGCACGGCGGGCCGGCGGGTCGCTGGTCACCTGGATGTCTCGTCCCTCCCCCACAGGCCCATCATGGCCGCTCGACCCGCCCGCCCGTGGCGCAACCGCCCGGTCGGCGTGTCGGATCTGAAGGAAGGGCCCCTTATTAACAGACGTCTGTTAATAAGGGGCCCTTCCTTACACCCGAGGCGTCAGCTGACCGCGGCGAGGAACTCGCTGTAGAACAGGCCCAGCGCGATGGCCACGCCGATACCGGCGATGATCCAGAACCGGACCACGATGTTGACCTCGCTCCAGCCCGCCAGCTCGAAGTGGTGCTGCAACGGCGACATCCGGAACACGCGCTTGCCGGTGGTACGGAAGGAGATGATCTGGATGACCACGGACATCGTGATGATCACGAAGAGGCCGCCCAGGATCGGCAGCAGCAGGATGGTGCGGGTGGACATCGCCATGCCGGCGATCAGGCCGCCCAGCCCGAGCGCGCCGGTGTCGCCCATGAAGATCCGCGCCGGTGACGTGTTCCACCACAGGAAGCCCACGCAGGCGCCGGCCGCCGCGCCGGCGATCAACGCGATCTCCAGCGGGTCGCGCACGGTGTAGCAGTACGACTCGGTGTAGTTCGGGTCGGCGCACCAGTGCCGGTACTGCCAGAACGCGATCAGCGCGTACGCCGCCAGCACCATCACCGAGGCGCCGGTGGCCAGGCCGTCCAGGCCGTCGGTGAGGTTGACGCCGTTGGTGGCCGCCATGACCACCATGATGATGACGATCACCGCGCCGATCTTGCCGATCTCCAGCGCCGGGATGTCCCGGATGAAGCTCAGCGTGGTGCTGCCCACGGTCTCGGTGTTCGTCGCGTTGCCGCCGGCGTCGGTCATGCTGGACGGGAAGTAGACCGCCACCGCGCCGAAGACCGCACCGACCAGGATCTGCCCGGCCAGCTTGCCCCGCTTGTTGAGACCGCCGCTGTGCCGCTTGCGCACCTTCAGGAAGTCGTCGATGAAGCCGACCGCGCCGGAGAACACCATCAGCCCCAGCAGCACCAGCGCCGTGATGGTCGGCTCGACCTGGGCGATCTGCGCGTCCGGCAGCGTGGTCAGAGCCAGGTGCCCGGCCACGTACGCGATGACTGTGGCCAGGATGAAGACCACGCCGCCCATGGTCGGCGTGCCCTTCTTGCCCTCGTTGCTGGCGAGCCCGAGGTTCGATCGGATCGGCTGGCCGGCCTTGAGCCGGGCGAACACCTTGATCGCGATCGGGGTGCCGAACAGCGAGATCAGGAACGCGACCCCGATGGCGACGATGACCGCCCTCATGCGGCGCCGCCCTCCGTCGCACCCTCCCGGGCGTCCGCGCGCAGCGCGTCGGCCACCTCCCAGGTCCGGTACCGGGAGCCCTTCACCAGCACCACGTCTCCCGGACGCAGCTCGCTCCGCAGCACCTCGACGGCCGCCGCCTGATCGGTGAGCAGCACCGACTCTCCTCCCCAATTACCTACCGCTGTCGCGCCCTCGTGGATCGGCGCCGCCGGCTCGCCCACCACGAGCAGCCGGTCCACTCCCAGTTCGGCCGCGAGCCGGCCGACCTGCTGATGCCCCTGAAGTTCGAAGTCACCCAGCTCGGCCATGTAGCCGAGCACCGCGACGGTACGCCCCTCGCCACGCATGCTGGCCAACGCCCGCAGCGCCACGCCGGTGGAGGCGGGGTTGGCGTTGTACGAGTCGTCGATCACGGTCACCCCGTCGGGACGCTCGAAGACGTCCATCCGCCGGGTCGAGACCAGGCCCAGCTCGTTCAGCGCCGCCGCCAGGTCCGGCAGCGGCAGGCCCAGCTCCCGGCCGACCGCCGCGGCGGCGAGCGAGTTGGAGACCTGGTGCCGGCCGGTCAGCCCGAGCCGCACGGGCGCGCTGCCCTCCGGGGTGACGAGGGTGTACGAGGGCCGTCCCCGGCCGTCGAGCGTCACGTCCACGGCGCGTACGTCGGCGCGCTCCGACTCGCCGTAGCGGACCACCCGGGCCCGGGTACGCGACGCCATCGCGTCGACCCGCGGGTCGTCGGCGTTGAGCACCGCCAGCCCATCGTCGGGCAGCGCCTCGACCAGTTCGCCCTTGGCCAGCGCGATGGTCTCCACCGAGCCGAACTCGCCCAGGTGCGCCACGCCCACGTTCAGCACCACAGAGATCCGCGGCGGCACCACGTCGCACAGGTAGCGGACGTGCCCGACCCCGCGGGCGCCCTTCTCCATCACCAGGTAGCGGGTCTCCGGCGTGGCCTGCAACGCCGTGTACGGGTGCCCCAGCTCGTTGTTGAACGAGCCGGGCGGTGCCACCGTCGGGCCGAGCCGGACAGCGAGCTGGGCGATCAGGTCCTTGGTGGTGGTCTTGCCGGACGAGCCGGTCAGCCCGATCACCGTCAGCCCGGGCAGCCGGTCCACCACCGCGCGGGCCAGCCGGCCCATCGCGTCGAGCGCGTCGCCGACGAGCACCATCGGCACGCCCGGCACCTCCCGGGTGCCGAGCACCGCGACAGCGCCGGACGAGATCGCGCCGGCCGCGTAGTCGTGGCCGTCCACCCGTTCGCCGGGGAAGGCGACGAACAGCCCGCCCCGGTTGACCTTGCGGGAGTCGAACTCCACGGTGCCGGTGACCCGGGCGTCCGGGTCGGCGCCGACGAGCCGGCCGTCGACAGCGGCGGCCACCTCGGCCAGCGTCAGCGGGATCACCGCTGACCCACCAGGTCACCGAAGCGGGCGCGCAGCGCCGCCGCCAGCTCCACCCGGTCGTCGAACGGCAGCACCTCGCCGCCGATCTCCTGGCCGCGTTCCTGGCCCTTGCCCAGCACCGCCACCACGTCACCCGGTTCGGCCACCCGGACCGCCTCCTCGATCGCCGCCCGCCGCCCGGGCACCTCGATGACGCGGGCCGGGGTCGCGGCGGCGTACGCGCCGGCGAGCACCTCGGCCCGGATCGCGGCCGGGTCCTCCGTCCGCGGGTTGTCGTCGGTCACGAGCACCACGTCGGCGCCGCGCGCGGCCACGCCGCCCATCACCGGCCGCTTGCCCCGGTCCCGGTCGCCGCCGGCGCCGAGCACACAGATCAGCCGGCCTTCGGTCAGGCCGCGCAGCGCGGTGAGCACCGCCTCGATCGCGTTGGCCTTGTGCGCGTAGTCGACCACGCCGCGCACCGGGGCGTCGCCGCTGACCAGTTCCAGCCGGCCGGGCACGCCACCGCAGGCGGCCACGCCGCGCGCCGCGGTCTCCGCGTCCACTCCGGCGGCGACCAGCAGGGCGACCGCCAGCAGCGCGTTCGCCACGTTGTGCCGGCCGGGCAGCGCAACGCCGGTGGGCAGCGTCAGCCCGTCCGGGCCGTGCAGCGTGAAGCGCTGCGCGTAGCCCTCACCGTCGACGCCGTCGGCCCACCAGGTCGCGTCCGCGTCGCCGGCCGCCGAGTAGGTGACGGTGCCCGGCTTGTGCAGCGGGCGCAGCGCCGGGTCGTCGTGGTTGAGCACCTCGACCCGGCAGCGGCCGTCGAACAGCTTGGCCTTGGCCGCGAAGTAGTCCGCCTCGTCGGCGTGGAAGTCCAGGTGGTCGGAGCCGAAGTTGGTGTAGCCGCCGACGTCGAACCGGACGCCGCCGACCCGGCCCATGGCGAGGGCGTGGCTGGACACCTCCATGACCACCGTGTCCACCCCGTGCTCGCGGGCCACCGCGAGCATGGCGTGCAGGTCGGTGGCCTCCGGGGTGGTCCGGACGCTGTCGATCACCAGGTCGCCGAGGCGGGTCTCCACGGTGCCGATCAGCCCGGTGACGTGCCCGGCGGCCCGCAGCCCCGACTCGACCAGGTAACTGGTGGAGGTCTTGCCGGCGGTGCCGGTCACCCCGATCACGGTCAGGCCGGCGGTCGGGTCGCCGTAGACGGTCGCGGCCACCTCGCCGAGCGCGTCGCGCGGGTCGGCGACGACGAGCACGGGCAGGCCGGTCCCGGCGGCCAGCGCCACACCGGCCGGGTCGGTCAGCAGGGCCACCGCGCCCGCCTCCGCCGCCGCTGCGGCGAACTCCGCGCCGTGGCGCCGGGCACCGGGCAGGGCGGCGTACAGGTCGCCGGGGCGTACCTCCTGGCTGGCGTGGGTCACGCCGGTGACGGCCAGGTCGGCGGCCTCCTCCGGCGGGGTCGCCGCCACGCGGTCGGCGAGGTCGCCGAGCCGTACGGGACGCACGGTTGTGGGACGTGGATTGCCGGGCACGGCGTCAGACCCTACCCGGTCGTCCGGTTCCGACCGCACAGCCGCCCCGGTGGTTCGTCGCCACTCACCGATGATGTCCCGCCGTCCCCGCTCAGCGCGGAAAGACCTCGAACTTCGGGGACTTGTTGGTGAGCGACGGCGGCACCCGGTAGTGGCGGAGAGTGAAGCCCATCATCTCCCGGAAAGCCGGCGCGGCGACCGCGCCGCCCCCGCCGCCGGGGCTCCACACGAACACCGCGACCACGTACCGGGGGTTCTCCGCCGGGGCCATGCCGATGAACGAGCCGACCTCGCCGGGCTGCTGCTTGCCGCCGTCGTAGCGCAGACCGGTGCCGGTCTTGCCGGCCACCCGGTATCCGGGTACGGCGGCGGCCAGACCGGTCGCCCGGCCGTCCGGGCCGTCGACCGTGGTGACCGCCTCCATCATCTGGCGCAGCGCCGCCGCGTTGGCCGGGCTGAGCACCGAGCGGGTGGTGGGCGCCGCGGCGGGGCTGCGCTCGCCGTCCACGCCGATGGTCTCCTTGACCAGGTGCGGCTGCACGTACGTACCGTTGTTGGCGATGGTGGCGTACGCGGCGGCCATCTGCAGCGGCGTGGCGTCCACGCTGTGCCCGATCGGCACCGACCCGTACGCCGAGCCGCTCCACTGGTCCGGCGGCAGCAGCCGGCCGGCCGCCTCGCCGGGCATGCCCTCACCGGTGGCCTGGCCCAGCCCGAACCGCTTCTGGTAGTCGAACAGCCGGTCCTTGCCCAGCTTCTCGGCGATCTCGATGGTGCCGACGTTCGACGAGAAGGCGAGCATGCCGGGGATGCTCATGGTGCGACCGCCGACCGGGTGGGTGTCGCGGAAGGTGACGCCGCCCCGGACGATCGTGTCGGCGACCGGGAACGCGGTGTCCGGCGTGATCACGCCCTCCTGGAGAGCCGCGCCGTACGTGATCGCCTTGTGGATCGAGCCGGGGTCGACCACGAACGTGGTGGCCGCGTCGTCCCGGTCGGCCGGGGAACCGACCTTGGTGGGGTTGGCCGCGTCGTACGTCGGCTGGCTGGCCTGCGCCAGCACCTCACCGCTCGGCACCTCGATGATCACCGCGGCGCCGACGCTGCCCTTCACCTTGGCCGTCTGCTTCGCCAGGATCCGCTGCGTCATGAACTGGAGGTCCCGGTCGACGGTGAGCTTCAGCGAGCTGCCCGGCTGCGGCTGGGTGGTGCGGCTGTAGCCGCCGGGGATGGGCGCGGCCAGGTCTCCGAGGCCCACCTCGTAGGTCCGCTTGCCGGCCTGTCCGCGCAGCACGTCGTCGTACTTGGCCTCCAGCCCCTCCAGGCCGTTCATGTCCTGGCTGACGAAGCCGATCAGGTTCGCCGCCAGGTCGCCGCCGGGCACCTCGCGCCGCTCGTCGCGGTGCACGTTGATGCCGGCCAGGTCGAGTTCCATGATCCGCTTGGCGGTGCCGATCTCCACACCGCGGGCCAAATAGACGAACTGCAACGGGGTGTCGGTGCCGGGCAGGGTGCGCTTGCGCATCTTCTCGGCCAGGTCGGACACGGGCACGCCGAGCAGCGGGGAGAGCAGGCGCGCGGTGGCGAACCGGTCCTTGACCCGGGTGGGGTCGGCGAACACGTACCGGGCCTCGACGCTGTGCGCCAGCGGCTCGCCGCCGCGGTCGAGGATCGCCCCGCGCGGGGCCGGCAGCTCGACCACGGCGAGCCGGTTGGGCAGGCCGCCGTCGGCGTACGCCGGGGTGTCCACGGTCTGGAGGTAGACCAGCCGCACGCCGATGCTGGCGAACAACGCCAGCGCCAGCACCGTGCCGAGCCGCAGCCGCCGGCGCGGGTCGCCGAGTCGCGGCGGCCGGCGCGGCTTGCGTACCGGCCGGCGGGGCTGCGCGGCCGGGCGGCGCGGCTGGGACCGGCGGCGCGGCGGCGCGTCCTCGTCGTCGTCGAACGGTTCCCGCACCGGCCGGGACGAGACGGTCCGCACCACGCCGGCCCGGCCGCCCGCGGCGGTGGACCGGCGGCCGGACCGGGCGCCGTCGGTCGCGGGCTCGCGCGTGCCGGCACGCCCCGCCCGGCCGCCGTCGAGCACCTGCAACGCGGGCCGGAACGGGTCGCCGGACCGGTTGCTGCGGGGGGTACGCCGTTGCTCCGCGCCGCCGCCCTCGCGCACGGTCCGCCCGCGCGGCGTGTACGCGCGGGCGTCGGAGATCCCGCCGAGGCCCGGCTCGCGCGGCTCCGACCCCCGCGACGATCCGCGCCGGGAGCCCGTGGCGTCCCGGCGCGGATCATCCGATCTCGGCGGCATCGCTCAGCCTCCGTTGCCCTGCTGGCTGGTGACCGACGGGGCACCCTGCGCGGGGTGCGGCACCCCGATGGTCTGCCCGTCCGGCAGCCGGATGTAGGCCGGGTCCTCGGACTCGACGAGGCCGAGCCGCCGGGCGTTGGCGGTCAGGTTGCCGGGCGCCTCCTGCTTGGCGATCTCCTTCTTCAGCTCCTGCTCGTCCACGTCCAGCTTGGCCTGCTGCTGCTGGAGCTTCTCCAGCTTGAACGCGTTCTCGTTGATCTTGGTGTTGACCGCCAGGATGCCCAGCACCCCGCCGACCACCAGCACCAGGATCAGCGCGACGAACGGTGCCCGGGGCACCCGGATCGGCGCCGGCGGGGCGACCCGCAGGCGCGGCGCGGGCGCACCGGTGACCCGGGTACGCTCGGCCGGCCGCAGGGCGGCACTGCCCTGCGTCGGGAACTCGCGCGCCCCCCGGGCGCGAGTTGCCTCCCGGCGGTCGGTCGCCGTCGTGTCCCGCGTGGTGCGCTGCGCCGCGGTCCGGCCCCCCGACCGCGGTGCGCGCTGCCCGACGGCTCCCCGGCCGTCGCGCTTCTCGACGTTCATGTCCCCTCCCCCTCCTCGTCCGTCCCGTTCGCGTCCCCCGGGGCCGACCGCGGGTCCTTGCCGGACCCCGGTGACCCCGTCCCCGGTTGGTGCATCGCCTTCACCCGGCGGCGGTACCGTTCGCGGTCGGTACGCCCCTGCCGGGCCGCCTCCGGGTCGAGCCGTTCCGCGGCCCGCAGCCGCACCGAGGCGGCACGCGGGTTCGCGGCCACCTCCGCCTCCCCGGGCAGCTCGGCGCCCCGGCTCAACAGCCGGAACGTCGGGCCCGACCCGGGCAGTTCGACCGGGAGGTCGACCGGGCCCTTACTTCGGACCCGGTCGGCGAGCGCCTGCTTGGTGAGCCGGTCCTCCAGCGAGTGGTAGGACAGGACCACCATGCGGCCGCCCACTGTGAGCTTGTCCAGAGCAGCCGGCAGCGCCGTCTCCAGCGCTGCCAGTTCTCTGTTTACCTCGATCCGCAAAGCCTGAAACGTTCTCTTTGCCGGGTGTCCACCGGTTCGTCGGGCCGGTGCCGGAATGGCGTCCCGGACCAGCTCGGCCAGCCGGGCCGAGGACGTGATCCGGTTGCGCTCCCGTTCCCGGATGATCGCCGAGGCGATCTTCCCGGCGAACTTCTCCTCGCCGTACACCCGCAGCAGGCGGGCCAGGTCCGGGTGGGAGTACGTGTTGACCACCTCTTCGGCGGTCACCCCCCGGGTCTGGTCCATCCGCATGTCCAGCGGCGCGTCCTGCGCGTACGCGAACCCGCGGTCGGGCGCGTCGAGTTGCAGGGACGAGACGCCGAGGTCGAACAGCACCCCGTCGATCGCCGGGTAACCGAGCCGGTCGAGCACCTCGGGCAGCTCGTCGTAGACGGCGTGCTCCAGGTGGATCCGGTCGGCGAACCGGGCCAGGCGGACCCGCGCGTGGGCGAGCGCCTCGGTGTCCCGGTCCAGGCCGATCAGCACCGTGTCCGGATGCGCCGAGAGCACTGCCTCGGCGTGCCCGGCCAGGCCGAGCGTGGCGTCGACGTGGACGGTGCGACCGGGCCGGCCCAGTGCGGGGGCCAGCAGCTCGAGACACCGCTCGAGCAGCACCGGCACGTGCGTGCCGCGTAGCTCCCCCATCTCGACCCCCACCCCGTTCGCCAACCGTTCCGTCACGTGTCCGTCGTCGCCACGACGCCTCGCCATACCGCCAGATCCCCATCCGCTCCCGCCCGCCGGAGGCCGCGGCCCTCCGTGTCGGATCGTGCGCCTGGCACCGGGGAAGGGGTGCCAGGAACTCGAAAGCGGCTGGAGATCTCGCAGTACGTCGGGCGCCGTCACGCCCTACAGACCGCCGGGCAGCACCCCCTCCTCGATGTCGGCGAAGTCGTCTTCGCTCTCCGCGAGGTAGGCCTCCCAGGCCGCCTTGTCCCAGATCTCCACCCGGGTGCTCGCTCCAATCACGACCAGATCCCGGTCCAGTGCCGCGTACGACCGCAGGTGGCCGGGTATGGTGACCCGCCCCTGCTTGTCCGGCACCTCGTCGTGCGCGCTGGCGAAGAAGACCCGGCTGTAGGCCCGGGCCGCCTTGCTCGTCATCGGCTGCGCGCGCAACTGGTCGGCGATCCGCTGGAACTCGGGCATCGGGAAGACGTAGAGGCAGCGCTCCTGCCCTTTGGTGATCACGACACCCCCCGCCAGTTCGTCCCGGAACTTCGCCGGCAGGATCAACCGGCCTTTGTCGTCCAGGCGCGGAGTGTGGGTGCCGAGGAACATCGGCCCAACCCCCTCGCCCTGAGCGGCGTTCGCGGCGCCGCTGACCCCCCGGGCCGGTGTGGCCCTCCCGGCCTCACCATCGCGCCCCACTCTACTCCACTTCCCTCCACCTGCAACCAGAATCGCCCGCGCGGCGTGGCGTTTCCGCGCGCAAAACCGCACGTCAACGCGGGTGGGGCGGAGTGGAGGGGGTGGGGCGCGCCCCACACCGTCCGCTACCCGACATCGACCGCCGCCGTCCGGCCCCGCGCGCTCCGCCCGTCCGCCGGGCCGTCCCCGGCCGAACGGTTCGCCGTCGGCGGCGATCTGGTGGAGGTGGCGGTCCGGTAACCTCGCTCGGGTGACGGACGCGAAGATGCCCTTGCGGGCAAAGGTGGCCAGCTCCGTGTCGCGCACCGCCGCGGCGCTGTCGCGGGCCGCGGGCCGTGGCGACGGCTCGGTGATCGGCGGCTGGATCGGCCTCAAGATCGACCCGGACCTGCTCGCCCATCTCTCGGCCGGGCGCGCCATCGCCCTGGTGTCCGGCACCAACGGCAAGACCACCACCACCCGGCTCACCACCGCCGCGGTCGGCGTGCTGGGCCGGGTCGCCACCAACTCCTTCGGCGCGAACATGCCCACCGGCCACACCTCGGCGCTCGCAAAGGCCGGCAGCACGCCGTACGCGGTGCTGGAGGTGGACGAGCACTACCTCGCCCAGGTGCTGGAGGCGACCGAGCCGCACGTGGTGGCGCTGCTCAACCTCTCCCGCGACCAGCTCGACCGCGCCAAGGAGGTCGCCATGATGGCGCAGCTCTGGCGCGCCGCCCTGGTCCGGCACCCGCGGGTACGGGTGGTCGCCAACGCCGACGACCCGATGGTGGTGTGGGCCGCCTGCCCGCCGGCCGACCCGGCCCAGGGCCACGTGCCGCCGCACGTCACCTGGTTCAGCGCCGGGCAGCGCTGGCACGACGACTCCTGGGTCTGCCCCGAGTGCGGCTCCACCATCCAGCGCTCCGGTGAGCAGTGGTGGTGCACCGGCTGCCCGCTGCGTCGCCCCGAGCCGCACTGGACGGTCGAGGACGACGGCGTGCTCGACCCCACCGGCGCCTGGCACAAGATCCAGCTCCAGCTCCCCGGCAAGGTCAACCTCGGCAACGCGGCCACCGCGCTGGCCGTCGCCGCCGAGTTCGGCGTACGCCCGGTGGACGCGGTGTCCCGGCTCGGCACCGTCACCTCGGTGGCCGGCCGCTACGCCCAGGTGGACCGCGACGGGCGCAACATCCGGCTGCTGCTGGCGAAGAACCCGGCGAGCTGGCTGGAGGCGTTCGACATGGCCGACGTCGCGCCGGCACTGCTGTCCATCAACGCCCGCGACCCCGACGGGCTGGACACCTCGTGGCTGTTCGACGTGGACTTCTCCCCGCTGACCGGCCGGCAGGTACTGATCACCGGCGACCGGGCGTACGACCTGGCGGTGCGACTGGAGGTCAACGGCGTGCCGTTCCAGCACGTCCGCAGCTTCGACGAGGCCGTCCGCGCCGTGCCGCCGGGCCGGCTGGAGGTCATCGCCAACTACACCGCCTTCCAGGACATCCGAGCGGAGCTGGACCGTGTCAACTGAGAGCCTGCGCATCGTCTGGATCTATCCCGACCTGCTGTCCACATACGGCGACCGGGGCAACGCGCTGATCCTGGCCCGCCGGGCCCAGCTGCGCGGCATGCCGGTCGAGGTGCTCGAGGTCCGCTCCGACCAGCGGCTGCCCGCCACCGCCGACATCTACCTGCTCGGCGGCGGCGAGGACGGCCCGCAGGCGCTCGGCGCCCAGCGTCTGATCGCCGACGGCGGCCTGCACCGGGCGGTGGCCCAGGGTTCGGTGGTGTTCGGCGTCTGCGCCGGCTACCAGCTTCTCGGCACCTCGTTCTTCGCCAAGGGCACCCGCTGCGCCGGCCTGGAGCTGCTCGACCTCTCCTCCGACCGCGGACCCACCCGGGCGGTGGGCGAGCTGGCCGGCGAGGTCGACCCACGGCTCGGCATCCCGCACCTGTCCGGGTTCGAGAACCACGGCGGTCGCACCCACCTCGGTCCGGGCGTGTCCCCGCTGGCCCGGGTCACCACCGGGGTCGGCAACGACGGGGCCACCGAGGGCGCGTGGCGGGGCAAGCTGCTCGGCACCTACTCGCACGGCCCGGCGCTGGCGCGCAACCCCGACCTGGCCGACCTGCTGCTGCGCTGGGCGACCGGCATCCACCAGCTCCCCCCGCTCGACGACACCTGGGCCGACCGCCTCCGCTCCGAGCGCCGCACCGCGGTGGCCGCCGCACCGAGGCCGTGACCGACGCCGCCCGGCCGGGGCGGCGACCGGTGGCCCGCCGGCTCGCCGGGTTGCTGCGGCAGCCCTCGGCGCGCCGGTTCGGGCTGCTCCTGCTGCTGCTCGCCGGGTTCGGCGTGACGCTGCTGCTGGTGCCCCGGCCGGACCCGGCCGACCTGCCCCGGCTCGCCGACTCGCTGGGTGGCTACGGGCCGCCCGCGGCTGTGGTCGGCGGCGCGCTGCTGCTGGTGGCGCTGGTGCCCCGCACGTTCGTCACGCTGGCCGCGGGCGCGATCTTCGGGCCGGTGCAGGGCGCCGCGTACGCGCTCGGTGCGGCGCTGCTCGCTGCGGCCATCGGCTTCACGGTCGGCCGGGTGCTCGGCCGCGACTTCGTCGCCGAGCGGGTACGCGGCCGGCTGGCCCGCCTCGACGGCTGGTTCGCCCGGCAGAGCGTCTTCGGCGTGGTCACCGTACGGCTGCTGCCGATCGCCGGGTTCGGGCTGGTCAGCTACGGCTACGGCACCACCGCGGCCCGGGTCATGCCGTTCCTGGCCGGCAGCGTGATCGCCTCCGCGCCCACCGCCATCGGCTACGCGGCGATCGGCGCGGCCGTGACCACACCCGGTTCGATCAACTGGTACGCGGCCGCGCCTGCGAGCCTCGGCCTGATCGCCAGCGTGCTGATCATCCACCGCTGGTGGCGGGCCGAACGACGGCGTCGCGCGCCCTGACCGTCGGTGGGCGTGTCCCCGAAGTGGACACGCCCACCTGCGGGCGTCAGGCGACGACCGAGACCATCCGGCCCTTCACCACGATCACCTTGCGCGGCTCCTTGCCGCCCAGCGTGCCGGCGACCGCCTCCAGCGCCGCCGCGCGGACGGTCTCCTCGGACGCGTCGGCGGGCACCTCGACCCGGCCCCGGACCTTGCCGTTCACCTGCACCGGGTAGGTGACCGACTCGGCCACCAGCAGGGCCGGGTCGGCGACCGGGAAGTCCGCGTACGCCAGCGACGTGTCGTGGCCCAGCTTGCGCCACAGCTCCTCGGCCATGTGCGGGGCGAACGGGGCGACCATCAGCACCAGCGGCTCGGCCACCTCGCGCGGCGTACGCGCCAGCCGGGTCAGGCCGTTGGTCAGCTCGATCAGCTTGGCGATGGCGGTGTTGAACCGGATCCCGTCCATGTCGGCGCGGACCCCGTCGATCGCCTTGTGCAGCAGCCGCCGGGTCGCCTCGTCGGCCGGCTCGTCGGTGACCCGCAGCTCACCGGTCTGCTCATCGACGACGGTGCGCCAGACCCGCTGCAGGAACCGGTACGAGCCGACCACCGCCCGGGTCTCCCACGGGCGGGACACCTCCAGCGGGCCCATCGACATCTCGTACACCCGGAACGTGTCGGCGCCGTACGCCGCGCACATGTCGTCCGGGGTGACCACGTTCTTCAGCGACTTGCCCATCTTGCCGTACTCGCGCCGGACCTCGGTCTCGCCGTGGAACCAGCGGCCGTCGACCTCGACGACCTCCTCGGCGGGCACGTAGGCGCCGCGCGGGTCGACGAACGCGTACGCCTGGATCATGCCCTGGTTGAACAGGCGGCGGAACGGCTCGAACGACGAGACGTGGCCCAGGTCGTACAGCACCTTGTGCCAGAAGCGCGCGTACAGCAGGTGCAGCACCGCGTGCTCGGCACCGCCGACGTACAGGTCCGTGCCACCGCAGTCACCGTCGCGGCGCGGGCCCATCCAGTACGCCTCGTTCTCCGGATCGGCGAAACGCTGCGAGTCGGTCGGGTCCAGGTAGCGCAGCTCGTACCAGCAGGAACCGGCCCACTGCGGCATCACGTTGGTCTCGCGGGTGTAGCGCTTGGGCCCGTCACCCAGGTCCAGCTCCACCTCCACCCAGTCGCGCCGCCGCGACAGCGGGGTCTCCGGGTTGCTGTCGGCGTCGTCGGCGTCGAACGTCTTCGGCGAGAAGTCCTCCACCTCGGGCAGCTCGACCGGCAGCATCGACTCGGGCAGCGCGATCGGCGCACCGGACTCGTCGTACACGATCGGGAACGGCTCGCCCCAGTAGCGCTGCCGGGAGAACAGCCAGTCGCGCAGCCGCCAGGTGACCGCGCCGGCGCCGTGCCCGTTGGCCTCCAGCCACTCGATGATCCGCGCCTTGGCGTCGGTGACGCCCAGGCCGTCCAGGTCGATGCCGCGCTCCGGCGCGGCGCTGTTGATCGCCGGGCCGTCACCGGTGTACGCCTTGCCGTCGAAGCCCTCCGGCGGCTGCACGGTCCGCACGATCGGCAGCTCGAAGACCTCGGCGAAGTCCCAGTCCCGCTCGTCCTGGGCGGGCACCGCCATGATCGCGCCGGTGCCGTACCCGGCCAGCACGTAGTCGGCGATGAAGATCGGGATCTGCCCGCCGGTCACCGGGTTGGTGGCGTAGGCGCCGACGAAGACGCCGGTCTTCTCCTTGCTGTCCGCCTGCCGCTCCACGTCCGTCTTGGCCGCGGCGGCCTTCCGGTACGCCTCGACGGCCTCACGCGGGCCGGCGTGCCCACCGGTCCAGGCGTCCTTCGTCCCCTCCGGCCAGGCGGCCGGCGTCAGCACGTCGACCAGCTCGTGCTCGGGCGCCAGCACCATGTAGGTGGCGCCGAAGACGGTGTCCGGCCGGGTCGTGAACACCCGCACCGGAGCGGCGTCGGTCGGGAAGTCGATGTGCACGCCGGTCGACCGGCCGATCCAGTTGCGCTGCTGCAGCTTGATCGGCTCCGGCCAGTCCAGTGTGTCCAGGTCCTCCAGCAGCCGGTCCCCGTACGCGGTGATCCGCATCATCCACTGCTTCAGGTTGCGCTTGAAGACCGGGAAGTTGCCGCGCTCGGAACGGCCGTCGGCGGTGACCTCCTCGTTCGCCAGCACGGTGCCCAGCCCCGGGCACCAGTTCACCGGCGCCTCCGAGACGTACGCCAGGCGGTGGTCGTCGACGACGCGCCGCCGCTCCCCCACTGACAGCTCGGCCCACGGACGCCCGTCCGGGGTGGCGCGGGTGCCGCCCTCGAACTCGGCGATCAGCTCGGCGATCGGCCGGGCCTTGCACGCGTCCGCGTCGTACCAGGAGTTGAAGACCTGCAGGAAGATCCACTGCGTCCAGCGGTAGAACTCGGTGTCGATGGTCGCCACCGACCGCCGCTCGTCGTGGCCCAGCCCCAGCCGGCGCAGCTGCTCCCGGTACCGCTCGATGTTGGCCTCGGTGGTGGTCCGGGGGTGGGTGCCGGTCTGCACCGCGTACTGCTCGGCGGGCAGGCCGAACGCGTCGAAGCCCATCGCGTGCAGCACGTTGCGCCCGGCCATCCGCTGGTAGCGGGCGTAGCAGTCGGTGCCGATGTAGCCCAGCGGGTGCCCGACGTGCAGGCCGGCGCCGGACGGGTACGGGAACATGTCCAGCACGTACAGCTTCTCGGCGCCCGCCCGCGGGTGGCCCGGGTCGGCCAGCGGACCGACCGGGTTCGGCGCATGGAAGGTGCCCTCCCGCTCCCAGGTGTCCTGCCAGCGGTGCTCGATCTCGTCGGCCAGGGCGGCGGTGTACCGGAACGGGGGGATGTCGGTCGCCGGTGCGGCTGCCTCACTCATGGCGTCTCCTCGGCGCGGATCGATTCGAAAAAATTGTGGGCGGTCTGCTGCGGGCACAAAAAAGCCCCTCGCGCAGGAGGGGCGGCCGTGCTGTCGCGCGTTCAGCGCATCAACACGGCTCGGTAAGAAGCAGGAAGAACCCGGCCATGCAGGCAGTGTACCTCGCACCCCTCGGCGACGGCGCGCCCGTTCCACCCGCGGCGGCCGGTCCCCCGGTCCGGCGAATATTCCGGGCGTAACCGACCGACCACCTGCGGGAGTCGGCAGTAACGACAAACATGGTTAGCCTGAGATACCAATGAGATTTCTGCGGCAGACGAGGCTCGGCGTCGCGAACCCAACGGCGGGTCCAGGTGCTCTATAAAGAGCTGCCGTCCAGGCGACGAGGAGGAGGCCCGTGACACAACAGACCTGGGACGAGGTGGGCGGTCTGCTGCCGCACGACGAGTTCCGCGCCGCCAGCGAGGCCATCGTGGCCAACATCGAGCAGGTCATCGAGGGCAAGACCGCCACCGTCCGGCTCGCCCTGGCGGTGCTGCTGGCCGAGGGTCACCTGCTCATCGAGGACGTGCCCGGCGTCGGCAAGACCAAGCTCGCCAAGGCGATGGCCCGGTCCATCGACTGCTCGGTCCGGCGGATCCAGTTCACCCCCGACCTGCTTCCCAGCGACGTCACCGGCGTCAGCGTCTACAACCAGGAGACGCACGACTTCGAGTTCCGCCCCGGCGCGGTCTTCGCCAACCTGGTGGTCGGCGACGAGATCAACCGGGCCTCGCCGAAGACCCAGTCGGCGCTGCTGGAGTGCATGGAGGAGCGGCAGGTCACGGTCGACGGGGTCACCTACCAGTTGCAGACGCCGTTCATGGTGATCGCGACGCAGAACCCGATCGAGATGGAGGGCACCTACCCGCTGCCCGAGGCGCAGCGCGACCGGTTCACCGCCCGCATCGCCATGGGCTACCCGGACCCGCGCGCCGAGCTGGCCATGCTCGACGGGCACGGCGCCACCGACCCGCTGCCGGGGCTGCGGCCGGTCTCCGACGCGGCCACCGTCCGCCGGCTGATCGGCCACGTCCGGCAGGTGCACGTCGCCGACGCCGTCAAGCAGTACGCGATCGACCTGGTCACCGCCACCCGGGAGGCGCCCGACCTGCGCCTCGGCGCGTCCCCCCGGGCCACGCTCCAGTTGCTGCGCACCGCCCGCGCGGTGGCCGCCCTGGAGGGCCGCGACTACGTCCTGCCGGACGACCTCCAGGTCCTCGCGGTGCCGGTGCTGGCGCACCGGATCATCCCGACCGCCGACGCGCAGCTGGCCCGGCGCACCACCGACGCGATCGTCTCCGAGCTGGTGCACCGCCTGCCGCTGCCGCACGACCGGCAGCGGTCGCCGTACGACACCCGCCCCGGCGGCGGCAACAACGGCCGCGGGCCGTACGAGCCGCGGAGGCCGTGACGTGCGCGACGGCCTGCGTGGGCTGACCACCCGCGGCCGATCCTTCCTGGCGGCCGCGGTGGCCGCCGCGATCTCCGCCGGCATCCTCGGCGAGAAGGACCTGCTCCGGGTGGCGGTCCTGCTCGCCGTGCTGCCGCTGCTGGCCGCCGCATACGTCGGGCGCAGCCGGTACAAGCTGGCCTGCAACAGGTCGCTGGAGCCGCACCGGGTGCCGGTCGGCGCCAGCTCCCGGGTGGTGCTGCGGCTGCAGAACCTGTCCCGGCTGCCCACCGGCACGCTGCTGCTGGAGGACCGCCTGCCGTACGCGCTGGGCAGCCGGCCCCGGGTGGTGCTGGAGCGGCTCGGCGCGCACCAGGCCAGCTCGGTGGCGTACACGGTCCGCGCGGACGTGCGCGGCCGCTACGAGGTGGGGCCGCTGGTGATCCGGCTGACCGACCCGTTCGGCCTGTGCGAGCTGACCCGGTCGTTCCCCAGCACGGACCACCTCACGGTGATCCCGCAGGTCACCCCGCTGCCGTCGGTCCGGCTGCCCGGTGAGTACGCCGGCAGCGGCGACAGCCGGGCCCGCTCGGTGGCGGTGCACGGCGAGGACGACGCCGCCACCCGGGAGTACCGGATGGGCGACGACCTGCGCCGGGTGCACTGGAAGTCCACCGCCCGCACCGGTGAGCTGATGGTGCGCCGCGAGGAGCAGCCGTGGGAGAGCCGGGCGACGGTGGTGCTGGACACCCGCGCCGCCGGGCACCGGGGCGAGGGCCCGACGGCCAGCTTCGAGTGGGCGGTCTCGGCCGCCGCCAGCATCGCCGTGCACCTGCGCGAGGCCGGCTACAAGCTCCGGCTGGTCACCGGCAACGGCGCCGACGTCGGTGCCGCCGAGGCAGGCGGCGAGGGACTGCTGCTCGACCACCTCGCCGACGTGCACCTGGACCGGCGCGGCGAGATCACCACGCTGGTGCAGCAGGTCCGGCAGCGGGCCGACGGCGGTCTGATCATCGCGCTGCTCGGCACGCTCGGCACCGCCGAGGCGGAACTGCTGGCCGGGCTGCGCGGCAACGGGGCCACCTGCGTGGCGTTCCTGCTCGACAGCAACACCTGGCTCAACCTGCCCCCGAACGCCCGGACCGAGGCGGAGCGGGCGCACGGCGCCGCCGCGCTCGCGCTGCTGCAGAGCGGCTGGCGGGTCATCGGGGTGGAGCACGGCACCCGCCTGCCGATGCTGTGGCCGCAGGCCGGGCGGGGCTCGCAGGGCTTCGCGCTGCGGGCGGCCATGGCCGAGACGGTGGCCGGCGGACGACGATGACCGGAGGGATGGTCCTGTGACCCCGCACCGCAACATCGGGTTCGTCGCCGCGGCGGCGACGCTGCTGGCGGCGGCCCCGCTGTCGGCGATCTTCGAACGCTGGACCTGGCTGATCCAGGCCGCCGTCGTGGTCGCCGTGGTGGCCGGCTCGGCCGCGTTGAGCCGGCTGGGCCGGATGCCGCTGTGGGGGCAGGTGCTGGCCATGCTGGCCGGGCTCACCCTGGGCCTGACGTGGGTCTTCCCCGGCGGCACCGAACTGCTCGCGTTCGTACCGACCCCGGCCACGTTCGCCCACTTCGGCGACCTGCTCCAGACGTCGTTGCAGGACATGCGCTCGTACGGCGTGAAGGTGCCGGACGTCGACTCGCTGCTGTTCCTCGCGGTGCTCGGCATCGGCGCGGTCGCTGTGGTGGTGGACGTGCTCGCGGTCGGGTTGCGCCGTCCGGCGCTGGCCGGCCTGCCGATGCTCGCCATCTACTCGGTGCCGGTCGCGGTCTACGTGGACAGCGTCCCGGCCACCCCGTTCGTGGTGGGCGCCGCCGGTTACCTCTGGCTGCTGGTCACCGACAACGTCGACCGGGTACGCCGGTTCGGCCGCCGGTTCACCGGCGAGGGCCGCGACGTGGACGTCTGGGAGGCGTCCCCGCTGGCCGCGGCCGGACGGCGGCTCGCAGTGGTCGGCGTGATCGTGGCGGTGGCGCTGCCGCTCGCAGTGCCCGGGATGACCGGCGGGCTGCTGAACAACGTCGGCGCCGGGCCCGGCGACGGCAGCGGGCGGCCGGGCCAGGGCGGCAGCTCCGGCCGGGTCGACCTGTTCGCGGCGCTCAGCGGCCAGCTCAACCAGAGCGAGGAACTCGATCTGGTCAAGGTCAGCACCAACGAGACGACGCCGTTCTACCTGCGCCTGGGTGTCGTCGACGACCTGCGCCCCAGTGGCTTCCAGGCACGCGTGCCGACCGGGCGGCCGATCACCCGCCCGCTGCCCGACCCCGGGGAACGCGCCCCGCGCGGCGTCGACCAGCAGCGCTACCGCGCCACGGTCGAGGTGACGAAGAACCTGAACATGCCGTTGATGCCGGTCTACGCCGAGCCGGTCAAGACCGACGACCTCAACGGCAACTGGCTGTACGACCCGAACCAGCAGGTCGTCTTCTCCAACCGGGACAACGCCCGCGGCAAGAGCTACTCGTTCGACTACGTACGGTCCACATTCAGCCCGGCGGCGCTGCGCGCGGCCCCGTCGCTGCCCTCGGACAGCCCGGTGATGCGGCAGCAGACCGAGCGGCCGTCCGTCCCGGCCGTCGAGGAACTGGTCGCGCAGCTGGTCAAGGGCAAGTCGAACGACTACGACAAGGTCCGGGCGATCTACGACTACTTCTCCGTGGAGAACGGCTTCACCTACGCGCTGTCCACCCGCAACGGCAGCAGCGGCGAGGACATCACCGACTTCCTCGCCACCAAGGTCGGCTACTGCCAGCAGTACGCCGCGGCGATGGCCTGGCTGGTCCGGGCCGCCGGCATCCCGGCCCGGGTCGCCGTCGGGTTCACCAACGGCAGCAAGGCCGACAGCGGCACGTACGTGCTGACCAACCGCAACCTGCACGCCTGGACCGAGGTCAACTTCAGCGGGATCGGCTGGGTGCCGTTCGACGCCACCCCGGCGGCGGCCGTGACGGGCTCGGTCCGCTCGGCCTGGGCGCCGGACATCGACGCCCCCGAGGAGGTCACCCCCTCGACCGGCAGCACCAGCGCTCCCGACGCGGCCGGCCCGTCGGCCGGGCCGAACGAGGCGGACCGGCTCGACAAGGACACCGACCAGGGCCTGACGCTGAACCAGGGCGGCCCGGCCGAGGAGAGCCCGGTCTGGCCGTGGTGGCTGGCCGGCGCGCTGGCGCTGCTGGCGCTGCTCGCCGTACCGGCCCTGCGCCGCTCCGCCCTGCGCCGCCGCCGGCGCGTCCGGGCGGTCACGCCCGCGGCCACCGCGCTGCCGGTGCCGGGCCAGCGCGGCGAAACACGGCAGGTCGTCGTCGGTGTGGACGCCGAGGCGGCCCGCGCCGACGCGCACGCCGCCTGGGACGAGCTGCTCGACACGCTCGTCGACTTCCACGTCCGGGTGGACCGCACAGAGACCCCACGGGCCACCGCCGAGCGGCTGGCCCGGGAGGCGCTCGCCGAGAGGGGGGACGCCGCAACGGGGGTACGCCTGCTCGGCCGCGCCGAGGAACGAGCCCGTTACGCCCGTGACCCGCTGACCGACACGGAGTTGCAGCCGGCGCTGCGTACGGTCCGGGGCGCGCTGGCGGCGGGCGCGGACCGCCGTACCCGGCTGCTGGCCGCGCTGCTGCCCCCGTCGGTGCTGCAGCGTTGGCGTACCGGCCTGGCCGAGCGGTCGGCGAGGGTGGTCACCACGAGCGGCCAGGTCCGGCAGCGCATGTCGCGCTGGAGCCCGCGCCGCCTCCTGGCCCACCGCCCCGCCCGCCCCTCCCTGCCCTCCCCGTCCCGCCCCGTCCCGCCCCGCCCACCCCCGCGGCGGTGATCAAGGAGTTTGTGTCCAAATCCAGCCCTGCTGAAGACACAAACTCCTTGATCACCGCTTCTGGGCCGGGTGCGCACGAGATCTTGGTACGAAATGGCCCCCATAGGGGCGCTTTCCTTCCAAGATCTACGGCGGCTCCCGGGATACGGGAAGCGCATCCCGCCTGCCGAGCGAGCATGGCTGATCAGGCGAGCTGGGCACCCGCCCCGCCTCGGCGATCTTGCAGTTTGTGCCCAGGTGAACGGGACATCCCGGGCACCGCTCTGGCCGAAAGTGCAAGATCGCGGGTGAGGGCGGGTGTGCGCCTGCTGGTGAGCGGCGGGGAGGTGCTCGCCGTGCGCTGAGGCGGGGAGGCTTGGGCACAGGGGGTGAGCTGCCCCGCCGCGACCCGGGCGCGGTGCACATGCTCACGTGCGGGGCGACCCGGCGCGGTGCACACGCTCACGTGCGGCGCGACCCGGGCGCGGTGCACATGCTGACGTGGCGGGGCGACCCGGGCGCGGTGCACACGCTCACGTGCGGGGCGATCCGGGCACCATGTGCTGACGGAGGCGCCGGCGGTGTGCAGAGGAGGCGGACCGCCGGGGGCGCGCCGAGCGGCGGTCCGGACGGCGAGTGGCGGGACGGTGGGACCGATTACGGGCATGGCTGAGCGCGGGCTCTCGCCCGCGTTGCCACGGCGACCGGCAGCAGGTCACCCCGGCGGCGCTTGCCGGCCTGTTACGGAGGCGCCGCCGGTTCCCCGCCCCGGGTCAGGGGCGGGACGCGGTCAGCGGTGGCCCTCCGGGCGCTGCCGCCAGCGGTCCTCCATCCGGTCGAGGAAGGAGCCCCGGCGACCACCACCACTGCGGCCACGGGGACGACGCCGGCTCGTTGTGCCGCCGACCACGTGCAGGTCGGGCGACTGGGATCGGCGGTGCGACTGCACCGCGTAGCCCAACGAGCCCAGCATGACGACGAAACCCGCCACGGCCACCGCGGGAATCTTGATCACGGCACCGTAGATCAACAGGGCCAGACCAGCGACGACCACGCCGGCAGCGACGAGCACGCGACGCCGCGCGTGGAAACGCGGGTCGCTGGCGCGCACGGCCGAGGCGAACTTGGGGTCCTCGGCAAGCGACCGCTCGATCTGCTCGAACAGCCGCTGCTCGTGCTCCGAGAGCGGCACGGCACTCCTCCCCGGTCACGTTGGTCGGCCCGGGCGGGCCGACAGACCGTGGCAGCCAACCGGCTGCTTACCCGCAAGTCTACGAGGGCCCCCGCGCGTCGGAAAGCGGGACGACCTACGGCCGGGTCGGTTTTTCGACTTGTCGTGTATCACGACGGCCGAGAAGACTGGCCGGACCTATGACGGACCGCCCGAATCGGGCAGCCGCCGCATCGGCCGCCGCCTCCGCCTCGCGCCAGCCTCGCTCGGGCGCACCCAGGGTGAGCTGCTGCGGGGTCTCCCCTGCGGGGGCGAGACCTTCCATCCGGACCCCGACCAGCCGAACCGGCTCGCCGGGGGCCAGCGCGCCCCACAGCGCCCAGGCCGTGTCGAACATCTCCCGGGCGGTGTCGGTGGGCACGGCGAGCGTGCGGGAGCGGCTGATCGTCCGGAAGTCGGCGAAACGGACCTTGAGCGACACGGTACGGCCCACCTGCCCGGCCGCCCGCAGCCGAGCGCCGGCCTTGTCGGCGAGCGCGAGCAGGGACCGCCGGATCTCGTCCGGGTCGCTCACGTCGGTGTCGAACGTGACCTCCGCGCCGATCGACTTCTCCACCTGCTCGGGCGTGACTCCGCGCGAGTCACGCCCCCAGGCCAGCTCGTGCAGGTGGGCGGCGGACGCCTCGCCCACCGCCCGGCGCAGCAGGCCGGCCGGTGCCTCGGCGAGGTCGCGCACGGTGCGCAGACCGAGGCGGCGCAGCGCGTCCGCGGACCGCTCCCCCACGCCCCACAGCGCGGACACCGGCAGCGGGTGCAGGAACTCCAGCACCCGGGCGGCCGGGACCACGAGCAGGCCGTCGGGCTTGGCCCGGGTGGAGCCGAGCTTCGCCACGAACTTGCTCGGCCCCACGCCCACCGAACAGGTCAGCCGCTGTTCCTCGGCGACCCGGCGGCGGATCAGCGCGGCGATGTCGGCGGGCCGGCCGAACAGCCGTCGGGCGCCCGCCACGTCGAGGAACGCCTCGTCCAGAGACAGCGGCTCGACCAGCGGCGTGACGTCCCGGAAGATCCGCATGACCGCCCGGGACGCCTCGGTGTAGGCGGTGAAGTCGGGCGGGAGGTAGACCGCGCCGGGGCAGAGCGCCCGGGCGCGGGCGGTGGGCATCGCGCTGCGGACGCCGTACCGCCGGGCCTCGTAGCTGGCGGAGCTGACCACGCCGCGCGGGCCGACGCCACCCACCACCACCGGCCGGCCGCGCAACTCGGGACGGCGGCGCACCTCCACGGAGGCGTAGAACGCGTCCATGTCGACGTGCAGGATGGTGCAGCCGGTGTCGTCGGCGTCCGGCCCGAAGCGGGGGTCACCGCCTCGGGGCAACGACTGGCTGCGGCCCATGCCAGCAGGCTAGCCCGCCGGTCCGACAACCCCACCGCCCGCCGACCCCGCACGAGGCGGGGCCGACCCGGACCCGCGGCCACCAGCAGGGACGAACCGGGATCAGCCCCGGACCACCAGCAGCGGGACCGTCATCTCGGCGGCGGTGTCCGCGCCGTGATACGCCACCAGCCGCGACGCCATCGGCGGTTCGGAGCGGGTGGCGACCACCGCGTACGTGTCCCGGCAGACCACCACCACGTCGCCGATCCGGGTCAGGTGTGCCTCGGGCACCGGCCCGAACCAGCCGGTCGCCACCGCCTCGGCCCGGGTCAGCACCTGCGCGGCCGGGCCCAGCACCTCGGCCCAGGCGGCCACCACGTCGGCCTCGGCGCCCGGCTCGACGTGCAGGTAGCGGACCCGGGGCTCACCGGCGACCACCCGTACCCCGGCGCGCAGCCGGGGGTCGGTGTCCAGGTCGATCCGGTGCCCGGCGGGCACGTCGAGCTGGCCGTGGTCGGCGGTGACCAGCAGCGCGGCGTCCGGCGGCAGCCCGTCGACGAGCCGGGCCAGCAGTACGTCCACCTCGGCGGCGGCGGTCCGCCAGGGCGCGGAGTCGACGCCGCTGAGGTGCCCGTGCCGGTCCAGGTCGGGGTGGTAGCCGGAGACCAGTGCGGGACCGTCCCCGGCGGCCAGCGCCGCCAGCATCCGGGCGGCGAGCGCGTCCACGCCTGCCGCACCCCGGTAGTCGCCGCCCCGGTTGGCGGCGAGCGTCAGGCCGCTGCCGGCGAACTCGGGACGGCTGACCACAGTCACCGCGACCCCGGCGGCGCGCGCCCGCTGGTACCAGGTGGGCACCGGCTGCCAGCTCGCCGGGTCCGGGTCGCCGGTCCAGTCGACGTGGTTGAGCACCCGATCGGTGCCGGGCACCCGGACCGTGAAGCCGAGCACGCCGTGCGCGCCCGACGGGGTGCCGGTGCCGAGGCTGACCAGGCTGGTCGGGGTGGTGGACGGGAAGCCGGTGGTGAGCGGCCGGCCGACGGTGGCGGCCAGGCCGGCGAGCGTCGGGGCGTACGGAGCGGCGGTGGGGATCTGGTACCAGCCGAGGCCGTCGACGAGCAGCACCGCGATCCGGCGTACCCCGGCCAGGCGCGGGGCCAGGCCGAGCCGGTCGGTCGCGCCCGGTACGCCGAGCAGCGCCAGCGCGCTGGGCAGCACGTCGATCATGCTGCCGCCGTCGTAGCGCGGTGCCACCCGGTCGAGCGGGCCGGGCGTCGGACCGGGCGTCGGATCGGGAGCCGGGCCGGTCATGCCGGGCGGCGGGCGAACAGGTGCAACTGGGCGGCGAGATCGCGGTACGGGGACCGGGCGGCGAGGGCACGCTCCAGCTCCACCAGTGCGGCCTGCTGGCCGTCGGCCACCGCGGCCGGGAGCAGGTCGGCGAGCACCCGTACCCCGTGGATCTCCTCCACGACGAGGCCGGCGGCGGTGAGCAGCGCGCTCGCGTCGGCGGCGTCGTAGCGGCGGCGCAGCGTGTCCCGTCCGCCGGTGGTGCCGTGCGGGTCGGCGGCGAGCGCGGCGGCGGCGTCCAGTTGCCCGTTCATCGCCCGGCCGAACACGGCGGCGGCCCGGCCGGCGACCAGCACACTCGCCGCGCCATCCGGGCGCAACGCGGTGACCAGCGCGGACATCACCGGTTCCGGGTCGTCGACCACCTCGAGGACGGAGTGGCAGAGCACCAGGTCCACGGTGGCCGGCTCGACGAGTCCGGTGAGCGCGTCGGCGTCGCCCTGCGTCGCGCGTACCCGATCGGCGACCCCGGCCTCGGCGGCCCGGCGGGTCAGCGCGGCGAGCGCGTCGGGGCTGGCGTCGACCACTGTGACACGGTGACCGGCCTCGGCGAGCGGGACGGCGAAGCCGCCGGTCCCGCCGCCGACGTCGAGCACGGAGAGTCGTTCGCCGGCCCGCCGGTCCAGCTCGGCCCGGAGCACCGACCAGATGACGGCGGTGCGGGGGGTGAGGGTTCGGATCTGCTCCACGCGCCGAGCCTAGTCACCCCCCGGCCCGGGTTCAGGACTCGCCGCCGCCGGCGGGGTCGTCCTCGGCGCGGCAACGCTGGTGGTTGGCCACCGGGCCGTCGGTCACCTGGTATTCCCGCGGCTCGGCCTCGTGGGTGGGCGCCCAGTCGGCGCCGAGGCGGGTCCGTCGGGCGTTCGCCACGCCACCGGCGTTCGTACGGTGAAAGGTCATCGGTTCATCCCCCATACCCCGGGTGGGCCACTCTGCCCACCCGCGTCGGGAGTCTCCCGCCTCCGGCTCGGAGAAACCGTAATGTGGATCACTCCATCAACGGAAATCCCTGGATGCCGGTGTGACGGGGGGCTCGATCGCGTCCAGCCGGTCCGCGGTGAGGTTCGTGACGCCCTCGTGCCGCTGCAGCCGGCCCCGCACCACAAGTGCTCCGCTGGTGCGGGCGACTCGACGGTATCTCTGCCACAACCCCGGGGAGCAAGTGACATTGAGCATCCCGGTCTCGTCCTCCAGGTTGAGGAACGTGACGCCGCCGGCGGTCGCCGGGCGCTGCCGGTGGGTGACGATCCCGCCGACCCGGATCCGCTGTCCGGGTGGCACCTGGCCGAGGCGGGCGATCGGCACCGCGCCCAGTTCGTCGAGGCGGTCCCGGATGAACCGGGCCGGGTGGCTCTCCGGGGACAGGCCGGTGGCCCAGACGTCGGCGACCAGGCGGTCCACCGCGGCCATGCCGGGCAGGGTGGGCGGGTCCGCGCCGGTCACCGTGCCGGGCAGCCGGCCGGGCCGGTCCTGAGCCGCCGCGCCGGCGGCCCAGAGGGCCTGCCGCCGGGTCAGCCCGAAACAGGCGAACGCGTCGGCGGTGGCCAGCGCCTCCAGCTGCGCGGCGGTGAGACCGACGCGGCGGGCCAGGTCCGGCATGTCCCGGTACGGCCCGTGCGCGGCGCGTTCCGCCTCGATCCGCTCGGCCACGTCCTCGCCGAGGGTACGGACGCTGCCCAGCCCGAGCCGTACCGCCGGGCCGCCCAGTCCCCAGGCGTGCGGCGGCTCGCCCGGCACGCTGCCCCACCGGGTCTCCGGCGTGGACTCCAGCACCGCCTTGGCGCCGCTGGCGTTGATGTCCGGCCGGCGTACCTCGACGCCGTGCCGGCGGGCGTCGTCGGCGAGCGTCTGCGGCGAGTAGAAGCCCATCGGCTGGGCGTTCAGCAGCGCGGCCAGGAACGGGCCGGGGTGGTAGCGCTTAAGCCACGAGCTGGCATACACCAGGTAGGCGAAGCTCATCGCGTGGCTCTCCGGGAAGCCGTAGCTGGCGAACGCGGTGAGCTTGCGGTAGACGTCGTCGGCCAGTTCGCCGGTGATGCCCCGCTCGGCCATCCCGGCGTAGAGCCGGTCGGCGATCTGCGCCATCCGCTCCACCGACCGCTTCGCCCCCATGGCCCGGCGCAACTGGTCGGCGCCGGCCGCGTCGAACCCGGCCAGGTCGATGGCGAGCTGCATGAGCTGCTCCTGGAACAGCGGTACGCCGAGCGTCTTCTCCAGCGCGTTGCGCATCAGCGGGTGCGCGTACGTGACCGGTTCCTGGCCGTTCTTGCGCCTGATGTACGGGTGCACCGAGCCGCCCTGGATCGGGCCGGGCCGGATCAGCGCCACCTCGACCACCAGGTCGTAGAACTCGCGCGGCTTGAGCCGGGGCAGCGTGGCCATCTGGGCGCGGCTCTCCACCTGGAACACGCCCACCGAGTCGGCCCGGCAGAGCATGTCGTAGACCTCGGGGTCGTCCAGCGTCATGTCGCCCAGGTCGAGGCGGGAACCGATCAGATCGTAGCCGTAGTGCAGCGCCGAGAGCATGCCGAGACCGAGCAGGTCGAACTTGACCAGGCCCACGGCGGCGCAGTCGTCCTTGTCCCACTGGAGCACGCTGCGGCCGGGCATCCGGCCCCACTCCACCGGGCACACCTCGATCACCGGCCGGTCGCAGATCACCATGCCGCCGGAGTGGATGCCCAGGTGCCGGGGGAACGTCTGCAGCTCGTTGGCGTACGCGACCACCTGCTCCGGGATGTCCGCCACGTCGACCGCGGCGACCGAACCCCACCTGTCGATCTGCTTGCTCCAGGCGTCCTGCTGGCCGGGTGAGAAGCCGAACGCCTTCGCCACGTCCCGCACCGCCGACCGGGGCCGGTACGAGATGACGTTGGCGACCTGGGCGGTGTGTTCCCGGCCGTAGCGGGCGTAGACGTGCTGGATCACCTCCTCCCGGCGGTCGGACTCGATGTCCACGTCGATGTCGGGCGGGCCGTCGCGTTCCGGGGCGAGGAACCGTTCGAACAGCAGCCGGTGCCGGACCGCGTCCACGTTGGTGATGCGCAGCGCGTAGCAGACCGCCGAGTTGGCCGCCGAGCCCCGGCCCTGGCAGTAGATGTCCTGCGCGCGGCAGAACGCGACGATGTCGTAGACCACCAGGAAGTAGCCGGGGAAACCGAGGTCTTCGATCATCCGCAGCTCGTGTTCGAGCTGCGCGTACGCCTCCGGATGCGCCTCGGGCGGGCCGTAGCGCTCGCGGGCGCCGTCCATGGTCAGCCGGCGCAGCCAGCTCATCTCGGTGTGCCCGGGCGGCACCGGGTACGCCGGCAGCCTCGGCGCCACGAGCTGAAGGTCGAAGGCGAGTTCCGCGCCGTACTCGGCGGCCCGCGCCACAGCGCCCGGGTACGCGGCGAACCGCGCCGCCATCTCCGCGCCGCTGCGCAGGTGGGCGGTGGCCGCGGCGGGCAGCCAGCCGTCGATCTCGTCGAGGCTGCGCCGGGCCCGGACCGCCGCCACGGTGGTGGCCAGCCGACGCCGTCCCGGGGTGGCGTAGTGCACGTTGTTCGTGGCGACGGTGGGCAGCCCGGCCGCGGCGGCCAGGTCGGCGAGCGCGTCGTTGCGGTCGGCGTCGACCGGATGGCCGTGGTCGGTCAGCTCCACCGCCACCGTCTCCGCGCCGAACAGCGCGGTGAGCCGGTCCAGTTCCCGGGCCGCCGCGTCGACGCCCTCGGTGAGCAGCGCCGCGGGCACGTGCCCCTTGCGGCAGCCGGTGAGCACCAGCACGTGGTCGCGCAGCTCGGCGGCGAGTTCCTCCAGCTCGCCGTAGACCGGGCGGCCCTTCTCCCCGCCGCGCAGCTGGGCCCGGGAGATGGTGGCGGCCAGGCGCGCGTACCCCTCGTGGCCGTGCGCGAGCACCAGCAGGTGCCGGCCGAGCGGGTCGGGTTCGCCGTTCTGCGGGCCGGGCAGCCCGAGGGACAGCTCCGCGCCGAAGATCGTCGGCAGCCGCAGCGCGCGGGCCGCCTCGGCGAAGCGCACCACGCCGTAGAAGCCGTCGTGGTCGGTGACGGCGAGCGCGGTGAGCCCGAGCCGGGCCGCCTCCTCGGCCAGTTCCTCCGGGTGGCTGGCCCCGTCGAGGAAGCTGAAGTTGGAGTGCGCGTGCAGCTCCGCGTAGGGCACCACGCCGTCCGGGCGGGCCAGCTCCGGCGGCCGGTACTCCTGGCGCTTGCGGCTCCAGGCCGGTGAGTCGCCGCCGTCGGCGTCGACCGCGAGCGGGTCGACCACGTGCAGGTGCCGCTCGCCCCCGGCCCGGCCGGAGAGCACCTGCTCCAGCTTCGACCAGGGCATCTTCGGGTTGTGGAAGCTCACCCCGCGCTCCCCCGGCGCTCAGTCATAGATCGCCTCCACCAGCCACTGCCCGCCCTCGACCGCGAGCAGCAGGGCGGCGCCGTCGGCCAGGCTCACCTGGAACCGGGCCCGGCGGCGCGCCTCGGCCGGCGCCCACCAGCGTTCGTCCACCGGCCACGGGCCGGCCCACCCGGTGATCTCGGCCGGGCGGCCGTCGCCGACTGTGAGCCGGGCCGGCGCCGCGCTGACCGCCAGCCGGGCGCTCACCACGACCGGCTCCCCGGCGGCGTCACGCACGTCGGCCGGCAACGGGGTGGGCAGCACCACGGCCGGCGACGGTGGCGGAATCCGCCCCGGCCACGGCGGCTCGGCCACCGCCCGGCCCCGCCCGGCCCGTCGCCCCGCACCACCCCCGGCGGGTACGACGACAGGGGCGGACACGGCACCCGGAGCGGCCCCGGCGGGCGGCAGGGGTGGCGGGCCGGGACGTGCGGGCGCCCGCTCGTCGCCCCACGGGACCAGGCGCACCTGGTCGGCCGGGGACCGCCCGCCGCCGAGCACGGCGGTGACCACCGCCTCGGGGCCGAGGATGCCCTGCACCCGGCTGAGCGCCCGGTGCGCCCGCTCCCGCTCCTCACCGGTCTCCCCCCACAGCCCGGGTTGCAGCCCCGCCTGGGCGAGCACCCCGTCCGGCACCAGTCGCAACCGGACGATCCCGGCGGTGGGCCGGGCCGGACGCGTCCCGCCCCGGCCGTTGCTGCCGGAGAGCCAGCCGTCGAGCTGCCAGCGGACCCGGTCGGCGATGGCCGCGGCGGTGAGCAGGCCGTCGTGCCGCCAGACCCGGTGCAGCTCCTGGCCGTGGGCGGTGACCGCCTCGATGCCGAGGCGGGTGCAGGCCAGCCCGTACCCGGCCAGCCGTTCGTGCAGCCGCTCGGCGAGCATGCGGGCGGCGAACGCGGCGGCGTCGACCCGGTCGACCGGCTCGTCGTAGTCGGCGGTGACGGTCAGGTCGGCGGGCGGCTGCCGGACCGCCAGCGGACGGTCGTCCCGGCCACCGGCGAGCCGGTGCGCCAGCGCCCCGTCGAAACCGAACCGGGCCAGCACGTCCCCGGCCGGCAGCGCCGCGAACTCGCCGAGGGTACGGACGCCGAGCCGGCGCAGCAGGTCGGCCAGCGCGGGCCGGCCGAGCGCCTCGACCGGCCGGGCGGCCAGGAACTCGCGGGTGCCGCCGGGGGTCACGATCCGGCCCTCCCGGGCGGCCAGCCCGGCCGCGAACACCCCGTCGGCGATGCCGACCTGGCTCTCCACCGCGCAACTCTGCGCGACGTGCTCCACGATCCGCTCGGCCGCCGCCTCCTCGCCGCCGAGGTAGCGGCTCGGCCCCCGGGCCGCCGTGGCGCAGGCGCCGGGCCGGATCACCTCGACGCCGGCGACCACCTCCTCCACGGCGGCCACCACCGGCTCGAACGCCCGCACGTCCCGGCCGGGGTCGTGGTCGACCACGGTGAGGTGCGGGCAGCGCCCCTGCGCCTCGCGGCGGCGCAGCCCGCGCCGGATCCCCTCGGCGCGAGCCCGCTCGGAGCAGGCGATCACCCGGTTGGCGTGCAGCACCACGACCGGGTCGGTGGCGGGCACCCCGTCGACGATCTCGGCGGCGAGGACCGGCCAGTCCGGGCACCAGAGCAGCAGCGTCCGCTGCGGTTCGCCGCTCACGCCGGACCGGCCGCGGCGAGCGTACGGGCGGGTGGGGCGACCACGCGCAGCCGGCGCGACGGCGCGGCGGACGGGGCGCCGAGCCCGGCCGAGCGGGGGATCACCCGGGTCAGCTCGTCGCCGGGCAGCCACACCTTGATCTCCTTGGGACGGGCGGCGGCGCCCCGGCCCCGGGCCGAGACGGTCACCTCGCGGCGGCGCAGCCGCCCGCGACCGGCGCCGAGCCCCTGCCAGACGCCCCGGACCACCTGGAGTGTGACGTCCGCGCCGTCCCACCGTCCGTACGGGACGAGCACGCTTCCGCGCTGCCGGGCGCGGGCGGCCAGCCGGGTGGCGACCGAGGCGGAGACGGTGGCCGGCACGGCGGTGACCACCACGTCGACCCCGTCGATGAGCGCGGCGACCACCGTGGGCCACTCCGGGCCGGGGTCGGGCACCAGGGCCAGCCGGTCCAGGGCGATGCCCGCCTCGGCCGCGGCGCCCGCCCCGAATGTGGGTACGCCGACCACCGCGCACCACGAGCCGGCCCGGGACGCCTCGGCGAGCAGCGCGAGGATCAGCGAGGTGGCGCCGCTGCGCCGGGGCTGGCCGGCGCCGACCGCCACGGTGCTGCCACGCCGCAGACCGCGGTTGGGCAGCAGCCCGGTCAGCTCGGCCCGGACGGGCAGCACCCGGTGACCGCCGGCCGGGTCGGGCGCGCTCGCCGGACGGACCAGATCGGCCAGGGCGGCGGAACCGACCACCATGCGGCCCGCCATCGGACCAACCCCCCGTCGTGTTTCGCCACGGGCCTCGCCCGTGGATGGTGCTGTGGATCGTGTCGTGCGCGGCACGCGTGTGCCGTGGGTGCGGCGCCCGGCCACCCGGGGTCCCGCCGGTGGTGGCCGGGCGCCACGAATCAGGCGGCGGCTGCTCCGGGGCGGGGCGGTGAGTCGGAGGCGCCGAGCCGCAGCGGGCGGGGCAGGCCGTCGAGTGCCGGCTGGTGCGCCAGGCCGAGGGCGGTCTCCACCACCGTCACGAACTCCTCGGCGGCGCGCAGCAGGTCGTCGGCCTCCCGGGCGGTGACCACGCGGGGGATGCCGGCCTCGGCGGCGGCCCGCTTGCTCGCGCCGGCGGCGAAGTAGGCGGCCCACTCGTCCAGCTCGGGGGCGACGGTGGCGAGCAGCACCCAGACGCTGGTGATCCGGTGCCGGCGGGTGGGCGCGGGACGGGCCCGGGCGGCGAGCACGGCGGCGGCGGCGCGCAGCGCCGCCAGGTGGGCGGCGGCGTACCGGAGGCCGTCGGGGCGGGTGCGGGCGGCCTCGGCCAGCCCGTCGCGGGCCACCGCGAGCAACTGGGCGGGGGTGCGGTGCGGCAGCACGTGCGCGGGCACCGTGGGCGCCTGGGCCGGACTGGTCGGCATGGGTCTCTCCTCCGCGTGTGGCCGGGGCGGGCGGTCGCGCGACGGGGAACGTCGCCCGGTCGCCCGGAGCGGTCGGTGCGGAGGAAGACGCACCTTTCAGGTGGCGGCCGGCCGGATGTGGACGCTTCCCCACACCCACACCCGGCCGGCGTGCCGGCGGGTCCGTCGCCCGCCGCCCGGGGGTCGTGGGCGGCGGGCGACGACCTGCCTGACGGGCCCGGACTCGCGACTGTCCGAGACCCGGTGCGGCCCGCGGTGCCGCACCTCCCGGAAGCCGGTGCCGCGAAACACCGCTTCCGGAGCGTTCGACGAGTGCGCGACCGGCTCGGATCAGGCCGGGCCAGCCGGGGAGCTGAGCCGCTTGCCGTTCGGGTCGAACCGAACGTCGAGCGAACCTGACTTCGAGCCGGAATCGAACACTCGTTCTAACTACCCTGACAGTACACCTCCCCACCGACGAAAACGCAACGTGTGACGCGCCGGGGACGCACGGGAGGGCGACGGCCCCCGGGCGGGGCCGTCCCGGGGTGGGGGAAGAATGGGTACATGCAGCCACACCCGAACGTGCAGGCGGTGCAGCGCGCGCTCGACGACGCGGGCGCGCGGAACGGATCGGGCGAGGCCAGCCTCGTCCGACTGCTGCCCGACGCGGTGCACACCGCCGCCGCGGCGGCCGAGGCGCTCGGTGTCGCCGTCGGCGCCATCGCCAACTCGCTGATCTTCGACGCGGACGACGCGCCGCTGCTGGTGCTCACCTCCGGCGCGCACCGGGTGGACACCGCCGGGCTGGCCGCCACGCTGGGCGTGACCCACCTGCGCCGGGCCACCCCGGAGTTCGTCAAGCAGCACACCGGGCAGGTGATCGGCGGCGTCGCACCGGTCGGCCACCCCGCTCCGCTGCGCACCGTCGTGGACACCGCACTGGCCGGGTACGACGAGGTGTGGGCCGCAGGCGGCGTACCCCGGGCGGTGTTCCCCACCACGTACGCGGAACTGCTGCGGATCACCGCCGGCACCCCGGCCGAGGTGGCGTGAACCCCGGACTCGTCACGCTGCACGTGTGGCGTGTGCCCCGCCGGGCCGTACCCGGTGTGCTGGGCCGGATGGCCACCCACCCGGCACGGCTGCGCCGGCTGCCGGGCGTCCGCTTCGCCAAACTGCTCGGCACCGGGACCGGCACCGGCTTCGGCCCCGGCGACGCCGACCTGACCCGGTGGGCCGCACTCGTGGTCTGGGACTCCCCCGCCGACGCGGCCGGCTTCGACGCCTCCCCGGTCGCCCGCTCCTGGGCCCGGATCGCCCGCGCCGCGGTACGGGTGGACCTGCGCCCGCTGACCAGCCGCGGCCGGTGGTCCGGCCGCGAGCCGTTCGGCACGCCGTCCGGCGGACGGGTCACCGGGCCGGTGCTGGCGCTGACCCGGGCCCGGCTGCGGGCCCGCCGCGCGGCCACGTTCTGGCGGGCGATCCCGCCGGTCGCCGGCGCCCTGCACGCCGCATCCGGCCTGCTCGCCCGGTTCGGCGTCGGCGAGGCGCCGCTGGGCTGGCAGGGCACTGTGAGCGTGTGGCGCGACCCGGCGGACCTGGTCGCGTTCGCGTACCGTTCCCCGGAGCACCGCGCCGCGATCACCCGTACCCCCACCGAGGGCTGGTACGCGGAGGAACTGTTCGCGCGGTTCGCGGTGGGCGACGTGGTCGGCGACCGTACGGTGCTGGGCTGGGCCGCCGAGGGCGCCCCGGAGACGGCGAGAGGGCACGCATGAGGCTGGTGCGGTGGACACCGGAAGACCTGGTCCGGCGGCTGGACGACGTGGTGGCCGTCTACGGCGAGGCGATGGGCTACCGGCCCGACCTGCTGGAGGCCCGCCGCGGCTACATCGCCACCCACGTCCGCCGGCCCGGCTTCCGCGCCGTCGCCAGCCTGACCAACGAGGGACACCTGGCCGGTTTCGGGTACGGCTACCGGGGCGCCACCGGGCAGTGGTGGCACGACCAGGTGCACCGGGCGCTGAACGCGCAGGCCCGGCAGCGCTGGCTGGCCCACCCGTTCGAGGTGGTGGAGCTGCACGTCCGCCCGCCCGCGCAGGGGCACGGCCTGGGCGCCCGCCAGTTGCGCGCGCTGCTCGCCGTGGCCGAGGGCGACACCACGCTGCTGTCCACGCCGGAGGCCGACGAGGAGAAGTCCCGGGCCTGGCGGCTGTACCGCCGGTTCGGCTTCGTCGACGTCCTGCGCCACTTCCACTTCCCCGGCGACGAGCGGCCGTTCGGCGTGCTCGGCCGGGACCTGCCGCTGCCCCCACCGGATGCCCCGTGAGCGCGAGGAGTGAGCCGGGTTTGCGAGCCCCGCAGTCGCGAACGAAAGGGCGACACCGTGAGCGCGAGGAGTGAGCCGGGTTTGCGAGCCCCGCAGTCGCGAACGAAAGGCGGCACAGTGAAAGCCGCCCGGCTGCCCTGGGCGCTGCTGGCCGTGCTGGTGCTCGCCCAGATCTGCTACCCGCTCACCGGCGGCGCGACCCGGGCCGGGCTCACGGTGGCCACCGTGGTCCTCGGCTGGCTGCTCTCGGTCGGCCACGCGCTGCTCACCCGCGGCGTCCGTACCGCCGTCGCGCTGGTCGCGGTCGTCACCGGCGGCGGGTTCGCGGTGGAGGCGATCGGCGTGGCCACCGGGTTCCCGTTCGGCAGCTACGACTACTCCGGGGAGCTGGGCCCGAAGCTGGCCGGGGTGCCGCTGATCATCCCGCTCGCCTGGACCTGGATGGCCTGGCCGGCCTGGCTCACCGCGGTCCGGCTGGTCCGTTCCCGCATCGCGCGGATCGCGCTCTCGGCGGTCGGACTGGCCGCCTGGGACCTGTTCCTCGACCCGCAGATGGTGGCCGAGGGCTACTGGACCTGGCTCGACGCCACCCCGGCGCTGCCCGGGCTACCCGGCATCCCGGTCAGCAACTACCTCGGCTGGCTGGGCTTCGCGGTGCTGCTCGCAGTCGCGCTGCGCCCGCTCGCCGGGCCGTCGGCGGACCGGGTCGACGGCCGGGACGCCCCGATGTTCGCGCTCTACCTCTGGACGTACGCCTCCAGCGTGCTGGCGCACGCGGTGTTCCTGCGGCTGCCCGCGTCGGCCCTGTGGGGCGCGGCCGGGATGGCGGTGGCGGCGGTGCCGCTGGCGGTGACGCTGTGGCGGGCCCGCCAGCGGGACCGGGCCGGCGCGCCGGAGCCGGCGTCGCGCGTCGACGCCCCGGCATGATCGCCGCCCTCGCGCTGGCCGTGGCGGTCGCCGCGCTCACCGGGCACACGCTCGTCAACGCGCTCGCCTGGCTGCGCCGCCCGGCCACCGGCCCGGCCGAGGTGGACGAGCCGGTGGCGGTGCTGCTGCCGCTGCGCGACGAGGCCGAACGGGTCACCCCGTGCCTGCGCGCGCTGCTGGCCCAGCGCGGCGTACCGGACCTGCGGATCGTGGTGCTCGACGACGGATCGACCGACGGCACCGCCGACGTGGTCCGCGCGGTGGCCGGTGACGATCCCCGGGTCACGCTGCTCACCGGCGTCGCCCCGCCGCCGGGCTGGCTGGGCAAGCCGCACGCCTGCTGGCAGCTCGCCACCCGTACCGGCCCGGAACCGGCAGTGCTGGCCTTCGTCGACGCCGACGTGGTGCTCACCCCGTACGCGGTGGCGGCGGCCGTGACCGAGTTGCGCGCGGCTGACGCGGCGCTGCTGTCGCCGTATCCCCGGATCGTGGTGCGGACGGTGGGCGACCGGCTGGTGCAGCCGCTGTTGCAGTGGTTGTGGCTCACGTTCCTGCCGCTGCGCGCGATGGAACGCTCGCGGCGGCCCTCCCTCGCGGCGGCGGGCGGGCAGTTCCTGGTCGTGGACCGGGCCGGCTACCTGCGGGCCGGCGGGCACGCGGCGGTGGCCGACAAGGTGCTGGAGGACATCGAGCTGGCCCGGGCGGTGAAGCGGGCCGGCGGGCGGATCGCGCTGGCTGACGGCTCCCGGCTGGCGTCCTGCCGGATGTACGACACCTGGCCGCAGCTGCGCGACGGCTACACCAAGTCGCTGTGGGCGACGTTCGGGCACCCCACGGCGGCGGCGGCCGTGCTGGCGCTGCTGGTCGCGCTCTACGTCGCGCCGCCGCTGCTGGCCGCCGGGGCGCTGATCGCCGGCGCGCCGGCGGTGGCCGCCGTGGCGTTCCTGGCCTACCTGGCCGGCGTCGCCGGGCGGGTGGTCAGCGCCCGCGCCACCGGCGGGCGGGCGTGGCCCGACGCGCTGGGCCACCCCGTGTCGGTCGTGGTCCTCGGTTGGCTGACCGTCCGGTCGTACCATCTGCGGAAGCGACGCCGGCTCACCTGGCGGGGTCGCCCGGTCACCTAGGAGGGGCACGCCATGGCGCGCATCGTGGTCATCGGCGCCGGGGTGGGCGGGCTCGCCACCGCCGCCCGGCTCGCGGTCACCGGGCACGAGGTCACCGTCCTCGAACGGGCCGGCACGGTCGGGGGCAAGCTCGGCCGGTACGCCCACCACACCCCGGAGGGGGTGTGGCACTTCGACACCGGGCCGAGCCTGTTCACCCTGCCGCAGGTCTTCCACGACCTGTTCGAGGCGACCGGGGCGAAGCTCGACGAATACCTCGACCTGGTCCCGCTGGACCCGATCGTGCGGCACGTCTTCCCCGGCGGCGGGCAGGCGCTCGACTCCTGCGCCGACCCGGACGAGTTCGCCGCCCGGATCGGCGCCGCGTTCGGGGACCGGTCCGCCGCCGACTGGCGCGGGCTGTGGCGGCGCGCCGACCGGGTGTGGGCGGCCTCGCACCGGGACATCCTGCGCCGTACCGTCGACTCGCCCCGCGACCTGGCGGCGCTGGCCTGGCGGCTGGGCGACCTGGCCGCCATCGGCCCCGGCCGCAGCCTGCGCGGGCTGGGCCGCCGGCACCTGTCCGACCCGCGGATGCGGATGCTGCTGGACCGGTACGCCACGTACACCGGCGCCGACCCGCGCCGCGCCCCGGCCGCGCTCGTCGCCGTCCCCTACGCCGAGCTGGCGTACGGCGGCTGGTACCTGCGCGGCGGACTGGGCACGCTCGCCGACGCGCTGCTGTCGCGCTGCCTGGACCTGGGCGTGGTGGTGCGCACCGACGCCACCGTCACCCGGATCGACGCCGCGGGCGGGCGGGTGCACGGGGTACGCGTGGCCGGGGCGGCCGCACCGATCCCGGCCGACGTGGTGGTGGCGAACGTGGACGCGCTCACCGTCTACCGGGACCTGCTGCCCGACCCGCGCCGCCTGGCCGCGCTCACCGACCGCAGCCTGGCCGGGTTCGTGCTGCTGCTGGGCGTACGCGGCGACTCCGGGCTGGCCCACCACACCGTCTTCTTCCCCCGCGACTACGACGCCGAGTTCGACGCCGTGTTCGGTGACCCGGGTCGCGGGGTGCGTGCCCGCCCGGCGCCCGACCCGACCGTGTTCGTCACCGCCGCCGACGACCCGGCGGTCCGCCCGGACGGCCACGAGGCGTGGTTCGTGCTGGTCAACGCGCCCCGGCACGGCACCGCCGCGAGCGCCGTGAACTGGCGGCGGCCCGGCCTGGCCGAGGCGTACGCGGACCGGATCCTCGACGTGCTGGCCGAACGCGGTGCCGACGTGCGGGACCGGCTGGTGTTCCGGGAGATCCGCACCCCGGCCGACCTGGACGCGGCCACCGGCGCGCCGGGCGGAGCGATCTACGGCACCGCGGGCGGGCTGCTGCGCCCGGCCAACCGGGGTCCGGCGGCCGGGCTCTGGCTGGTCGGCGGCTCCAGCCACCCGGGCGGCGGGCTGCCCATGGTCACGTTGTCCGCGGAGATCGTCGCCGAGGCGGTCGGCCCGGCCTGGTGAGGGTGTAAGGAGGGGGCCCTTCTTAACGCCTCCGGTAGAGGAAGGGCCCCTTCTTAACACGGGCTGACCGCCGCGCCCGCTCCCCGGCTACGCGGGCGCGGGCGCGGCGGTCAGCCGGCGTCGACCAGGGCGCGGCGGACGGCGGAGAGCAACTGTCCCAGGCCGAACCCGGCGAGCAGCACCCAGACCGTGGTGGCCATGGTGATGGTGCCGGCGGTCAGGTCGGCGTCGATCAGCCCGGTGAGCCCGGCGACCAGCAGCCCGACCAGCGCGACGCAGACCCGGGTCGGCCGCTCCCCCACAGTCACCGCGCCGATCTCCCGCATCCCGGCCGAGACCGCGCGCGCCCGCACGTACTCGTGCAGCCAGGACAGCCCACCGGCCGCCGCGACCAGCGCGCCCGGCGCGCCGAGCAGCCAGAACGCGACCAGCCAGGCCACCTCGCCGAGCCGGTCGGCGACCGAGTCGTACACGTAGCCCAGCCGGGTGGTGCGGCCGGTCGCCACCGCCACCGCGCCGTCGACGCTGTCGGCCACGGCCGCCAGCAGCACGAACAACGCGCCCAGGAACGGCCCGTTGCCCGGCCGCTCCACGAACAGGGGTACGCAGAAGCAGAGCAGCACCCCGAACACGGTCACCGGGGTCGGGCCGACGCGCAGCCGGCCCAGCACGTAGCCCACGTGGTAGGCGAAGCGCAGCCAGGCGCGCACCACCGGCGCGGCGGTACGCGGATCGAAGCCGCCGTGCAGCCGCGCCCACGCGGTCGCGTACTGGTCCCAGTTCAGCTGTGTGCCCACCACGGATCAACCGTAGAAGCACGGCGCGGGTGTCGTGTGGCGGGTGGTCACACCCGTGCGGCGGCGCGCAGCCGCTGCCACACCTCCCGGGTCGCAGTGGACCGGTTGAGCGTGATGAAGTGGATCCCCGGCACGCCCTCGTCGAGCAGCTTCTCGCACATCTCGCTCGCCTGCTCGACGCCGAGGCGGCGGACCGCCTCCGGGTCGTCGGCCACCTGCTCGAACCGCTCGGCCAGCGCCGGCGGGAACGGCGCGCCGGACAGCTGCACCGAGCGTTCGATGGTGCCGATCTGGGTCACCGGCATCACCCCGGCCAGGATCGGCGTGTCGCAGCCGGCGGCTGCGACCCGGTCGCGCAGACGCAGGTAGTCGTCGGCGTCGAAGAACATCTGGGTGATCGCGAACTCCGCGCCGGCCCGGCACTTGCGGACGAAGTGCGCGGTGTCGCTGTCCACGTCCGGCGAGCGCGGGTGCTTGTACGGGAACGCGGCCACGCCGACGCTGAAGTCGCCGCTGTCGCGGACCAGCCGGACCAGGCCCTCGGCGTACCGGACACCCTCGGGGTGGGCGATCCACTCGCCGCCCGGGTCGCCCGGCGGGTCACCCCGCACGGCCAGCACGTTGCGCACCCCGACCGAGGCCAGCCGGCCGATCACGTGCCGCAGCTCGGCCACCGAGTGGTTCACCGCGGTCAGGTGCGCCATCGGCAGCAGCGTCGTCTCGGTGGCGATCCGCTCGGTCACCGCGACAGTGGTGTCGCGGGTCGAGCCGCCCGCGCCGTAGGTGATCGACACGAACGAGGGCCGCAGCGACTCCAGCTCGCGGATGGCCTGCCAGAGCAGTTTCTCCCCGGCCGGGGTCTTCGGCGGGAAGAACTCGAAGGAGAACGTGGGGCGGCCGTCACGGATCAGCTCCCCGATGGCCGGCTGGGGATTGGGAAGGACCGAGGGAAGACCGAGCGCCACAGACCGACTGTAACCGGGACGGCACGCCGCATCGGGAATCTTCCCAGCCCGCGAACACCTGTCCCGGCGCGACGTCGTACCCCGGGGGTAGAAATGCGGCAGCGCGGTGGGGCGGCCGACGGCCGTTCCGGGGGCCCGCGCGGGGGTCGCCACGACGGCGACGCGCCGGCGCCACCACTGGCCGGGCGTCCGCGTCGCCATCCGCGCCGTCGCCCCGGAGGTTCCGATGATCCCGTCCCCGCCGCCGGGCCCGCGCCTGCTCGGGCCGCTGCTGGCCGAGTTGCGGGCCGCCCGTGGCTGGAGCCAGCAGCGGCTGGCCGCCGAGCTGTGCGCCGCCTCCGGCGTGCCCACGCTGACCCGCAACGAGGTGTCCCGCTGGGAGCGCCAGCTGCGGCTTCCCGGCGACTTCTGGTCCGCCTGGCTGGCGACGGTCCTGGGGGTGCCGGGCGAGGTGCTGGCCGAGGCCGCCGCGCGCAGCCGCCGGCTGGGCGTGGCGCCTGCGGTGGTCGACCCGGCCGGGTCCAGGGCCCGGCTGGCCCTGCTCACGCTCGCGTACCGCTGGGCGGCCGACCCGGGCGGCCGCACACCGGCCGGTCCGTTCGCCGCCACGCCAACGCCGCTGCCCGGCCGTCCCGGACGGGACGACGAGCACCGGACCGGCCGTCCCGCCCCGCGCATGTCCGTCGCGGACGAGTCCGGGCCGCTCGGCGTCCACGTCCTGCGCGGGCCGGACGACGAGCCCACCGGTTCCGGTCGTGGTCACCCGGCGGACGGGGTGACGCTCGCCACGCTGCGGCGCTGGGACGACATGCTCGGCGGCGGCGACCTCGCCGGGCACGGCGCCCGCCGGCTGCGGCAGGCGGTCCGCGGCTACCGGCGCGCCGGGCCCGCCGGCCGTCGCGCGATGCTGCCCGCGCTCGCCGAGTCGGCGCAGCTCGCCGGGTGGCTGGCCGCCGACGCGGGCGACCTCGGCGGGGGCCTGGTCGCGTACCGGCTGGCGCTGCGGGCGGCGGTGGCCGCCGGGCAGGCGCCGCTGGCCGGGCACGTGCTCGCGTCGGCCAGTCACCTGCTGGCCGACGCCGGCGACCCGGCCGGCGCGCTGGTCCTGGCCCGGATCGGGTACGCCGCCGGCCGTGCCACCGCCTCGCCCGGCCTGCGGGCGCTGCTGCTGCACCGGGTGGCGCTCGCCGCCGCGCTCGCCGGGCGTCCCCGCGCGGCCGGGCAGGCGCTGGCCGGTGCCGATCGGGCCGGCACGCCGGAGCCCGGCCGGGAGCCGCCCTGGCTCTACTGGCTCGACGCGGCCGAACTGGCGGCGATGACCGGGCGCACGCTCGTCGCGCTGGGCCGTCACGCCGCCGCAGTGCCGCTGCTGACGCCGGTGGTGGGCGCGCGGGGCCGCCCGCGCCGGTCGGCCGTGTACGGCGGCTGGCTGGCCCGCGGGCACCTGGGCCTGGGCGCGGTGCCCGAGGCGTGCGCGGTGGCCGGCGAGGCGCTGCTCGACGCGGTCCGGTCCGGATCCCCGCGGGCCGTCGGCCAGCTCACCGCGTTCCGTCGCGGCCTGGCGCACGCGCCGCCCGGTCCGGCCACCCGGGGGTACGCGCGACTGGTCACCGCGGCCCGCCCCTACCTGCCGTCCGGCGTGCCGCGCCACCTGCGCGACAGTCCGCGCCGGTGAGCCACGAGGCACGCCGGGGCGGGGGCGCGGCGGGAACGGGTGCGAACCGCTAGCGTCGTGGCGTGACCCACGCTGCTCCCGTATCCCCCGTCGACCGTGCCGGCCTGCGCCAGCGGATCGACAAGGCGCTCACCGAGTTCCTCGCCGGCCAGCGCGGCTGGCTGACCGCCGTCGACGACGGCCTGCTGCCCGTCGCCGAGGCGATCGAGGCGTTCGTGCTGGGCGGCGGCAAGCGGCTGCGTCCGGCGTTCGGCTACTGGGGTTACCGGGGCGCCGGCGGGGTCGACTCCGACCAGGTCGTCGCCACCCTTGCCGCACTGGAGTTCGTGCAGGCCAGCGCGCTGATCCACGATGACCTGATGGACCGGTCGGACACCCGGCGCGGCGAGCCGGCGATGCACAGGCGGTTCGCCGCCCGGCACCGCACGGCCGGCTGGGGCGGCGACGCGGACTCCTTCGGCGACGCCGCGGCGATCCTGCTGGGCGACCTGTGCCTGGTCTGGTCCGACGAGCTGCTGCACTCCTCCGGCCTGCCGCCGGCCACCGTGGCCCGGGCCCGGCCGGTCTTCGACGAGATGCGTACCGAGGTGACCGTCGGGCAGTACCTGGACGTGCTGACCCAGGCCACCGGGGACACCTCGCTGGACCGGGCCGCCAAGGTGGCCCGGTACAAGTCGGCGAAGTACACGGTCGAGCGTCCGCTGCTGCTCGGTGCCGCGCTGGCCGGCGCGCCGCCCGAGGTGCACGCCGCGTACTCGGCGTACGGGCTGCCGCTGGGTGAGGCGTTCCAGCTCCGCGACGACGTGCTGGGGGTGTTCGGCGACCCGGAGCGCACCGGCAAGCCGGCCGGCGACGACCTGCGCGAGGGCAAGCGGACGTACCTGGTGGCGGCCGCACTGGAGGCGCTCGACCCGGCCGGCCGGGAGGCACTGCTGGCCGGTCTCGGCGTACCGGACCTGGACGCGGCCGGGGTGGACCGGCTGCGTGAGCTGATCACGACGAGCGGCGCGCTGGATCGGGCCGAGCGGCACATCACCGCGCTCACCGAGAGCGCCCTGGCCGCGCTCACCGCTGTCGACCTGGACACCGAGGCCCGCCAGGCCCTGGTCGACCTGGCCATCGCCGCCACCCGCCGCCCCGCCTGACCGCCCCCTCGCCCCCCCACCCCCCGCCCCACACCCGCCCCCGAAGCGGTCGATCATGAAGTTGGCGGCACTTTCGGAGATCGACTCCGCCGCCAACTTCATGATCAACGAGAACGGTGAGGCGGTCCTCGGGGTTAGAAGGCGACTGCCTGGGCTCGGCGTTTCACCTCTCGGGCCAGGTCGCCGCCGAGGGCTACGGCGGGGGTGCCGGGAAGAGTGGGGTCCTCCCGGTAGAGCCAGCGCAGCGCCTCCTCGTCGTCGTAACCGGCGTCGGCGAGCAGGTTGAGCACTCCGGGCAGGTGCTTGAGCACGGTGCGGTTGGCCACCAGGTCGGCCGGGATCCGGCGGACGCCGTCGCGGCGCACCGCGATCAGCTCACGGTCGCGGATCATCTGGTGCACCTTGCTGATCGACAGGTCCAGGCGCTCGGCCACGTCGGGCAGCGTCAGCCATCCGGCCGGGTCGGCCGGTCCGGCCAGCTCGGGGCCGGTCTCGGCGGGTACGGAATCGGTCACCCGACCACCCTGCCACGTGCCCGCCGGACCCGGTGCACGGCACCCCGCACCGCCGCCGGGAGCGCGGCGGTCCCCCCTTGTCGCAACCCGGCGGTAGCATCCTGTTCTACCTTCATCCCTCCGACACATAGACTGCCTGCCGATGGACACACAGGTCGCCGACACGTTGCTGGGCTCGCTGATCGAGGGGCGCTACCGCATTCGCGGGCGCGTCGCCCGTGGCGGCATGGCGACCGTGTACACCGCCACCGACGAGCGCCTGGAGCGCACCGTGGCGGTCAAGATCATTCACCCGACCCAGGCGCCGCAGGCCAAGGCCCGGATGGCCGGCTTCGTCGAACGCTTCACCGACGAGGCGAAGACGATCGCCCGGCTCACCCACCCGAACGTGGTGGCGGTCTACGACCAGGGCATCCACGCCGGCCTGCCGTACCTGGTGATGGAGTACGTCCGCGGCCGCACACTGCGCGACGTGCTCGCCGAGCGCCGCCGGCTCAACCCGGACGAGGCGCTCGCGATCACCGAGCAGATGCTCGCCGCGCTCGCCGCCGCGCACCGGGCCGGCCTGGTGCACCGCGACGTCAAGCCGGAGAACGTGCTCGTCGCCGAGGTGCCCACCGGCGGGAGCCGCAACCTCGTCGACAGCGTGGTCAAGGTGGCCGACTTCGGGCTGGCCCGGGCCGTCGAGGCCAGCGCCGAGGACGAGAACGGCAACCAGCTCATGGCGACGGTGGCGTACGTGGCGCCGGAACTGGTCACCCAGGGCCACGCGGACCCTCGCACCGACGTCTACTCGGCCGGCATCGTGCTGTTCGAGATGCTCACCGGCCGGGTGCCCTACGACGGCGACCGTCCCGTGGAGGTCGCGTGGCAGCACGTCGACCGGGACGTACCGGCGCCGTCGACGCTGGTGCCGACGCTGCCGCCGGCTCTCGACGCGCTCGTCGCCCGGGCCACGCGGCGCGATCCGGCCGGCCGCCCGGCCGACGCCGCGGCGCTGCTGAGCGAGGTGCAGGCGGCCCGCGAGGAGTTGGGCAACCCGCACGCGCACACCACTGTGCTGCGGCAGCTCAGCGACGACACGGCGGTCCTGAGCCAGCCGACCCAGGTGGTGGCCGCGCTCCAGCCGGTCGAGCGCCCGGCGTGGGCACGGCTGCCCGAGAGCGGCGCCGCGCAGCGCCCGCACCGGCGCCGCGCCGTCGAGGAGGACGGCCCGGGGACCGGGTTCGCCGCCCTGCGTACCCGGATCATGGGCTCGCCGCGCGGACGGCTGGCCGTCGCCGCGGCGGTCGTGGTGCTCGGCCTGGTCGCCGCGGTGGGTGGCTGGTGGTTCGGCGTGGGCCGCTACACGGTGGCGCCGCAGATGGTCAGCCTGACCAAGGCCGACGCGGAGGCGCAGGCCCAGCGCGGCGGCTTCACGCTGAAGTACGCCACCCCGCGCCACGACGAGAACGTCCCCAAGGACACGGTGCTCGGGCAGTCCCCCGGCTCGGCCGCGCGGATCGTCAAGGGCGGCACGATCACGCTGACCCTGTCGCTCGGTCCGGAGCGGCTGCCGGTGCCGGACGTGGTGGGCAAGGACTACGCGCTGGCCCAGGCCGAGCTGGAGGGCGCCAACCTGGTTGTGGCCAAGGGCTCCTCCCGGTACGACGACACGCTGCCCGCGGGTGTGGTGCTGGCCACCGACCCGAAGGTGGGCACGGTGGTCAAGCCCGGGGCGAAGGTGACGGTGATCCTCAGCAAGGGTCGCGCGCCGGTGACGGTGCCCAACCTGGTCGGCAAGAGCCTCGCCGAGGCGCGCACCATCCTCGCGCAGCTCGGGCTGAAGCCGGTGGAGAACGTCAAGGACTCCGACAAGCCGAAGGACGAGATCCTCGGCCAGAGTCCGGCCGACGGCACCGGCGTGGAGAAGGGCGCCCAGGTCAAGCTGGAGATCAGCAAGGGCCCGCCGCAGGTGGCCGTCCCCCGGGTGGTCGACATGCCCTGCCAGCAGGCCAAGCAGACGCTGGAGAGCCAGGGCTTCCCGGTCAACGTCCAGCTCAACCCGAACGGCATCGTCCGGATCCAGAACCCGGTCGAGAACACGCCGGTGCCGCCGGGTACGACGATCACTGTGACGTGCCTGTGAGCGGATGTGACGGACGCCGGCGGGTGGGGTCGCACACCCCCACCTCCGGCGGTCTGGCCCGGGCGGCCCTGCCGTACGCGGACGCGGCCGAGTCCGAGGTGGTGCAGGTCTACGTCTCGAACTCGCGCGGCTGGGCGCTGCCGGCCGGCGACCCGGCGCAGGACGCGTTGTTCCGCGACGGGTGCGGCGAGCGCGGGCTGCCCGTGTTCATCCACGCCTCGCTGCTGGTCAACCTCGGCTCCCCCACCCCGGCGACCGTGACCCGGTCGGCGGAGACGCTGGCGCACGCGCTGCGGCGGGGCCGGGCGATCGGTGCCGAGGGCGTGGTGTTCCACGCCGGCAGCGCTGTCGACGCCGGTCACGCCGAGGCGGCCCTGCGGCAGGTCCGCGCGGCGCTGCTCCCGCTGCTCGACGAGATCGCCGCCACCGGCGGGCCGATGCTGCTGGTCGAGCCGAGCGCCGGGGGCGGCCGGTCACTGGCGTCCCGGGTCGAGCACCTCGGCCCCTACCTGGACGCGGTCGACCGGCACCCGATGCTCGGGGTCTGCTTCGACACCTGTCACGCCTGGGCGGCCGGTCACGACCTGGCCGCCGAGGGCGGCATGACCGCCACGCTCGACACGCTGGTCGCCACGGTGGGCGCGGACCGGCTGCGGCTGGTGCACGCGAACGACTCGAAGGACCTGTGCGGCTCCACCCGGGACCGGCACGAGAACATCGGCAAGGGCACCATCGGCGAGCCGGCGTTCGCCGAGCTGATGCACCACCCGGCGACCGCCGGGGTGCCCGTGCTGGTGGAGACCCCCACGGAGAAGCACATCGGCCACGCCGCCGACATAGCCGCCCTCAAGCGCCTCCACCCCTGACGGGTCCGCCCGCTCCCTCCCCCCTCGCGGGGAGCGCGGGGCGCAGTGGGGCCGGGGGTCAGGCGCGCAGGGCGGTGTTCAGGATGGTGGCGGCGCGGTCGATCTGCGCGTCGGTGACGTCCAGGTGGGTGACCAGCCGGGCGGTACGCGGGCCGAGCACCGAGATCAGCAACCCCTCCGCCCGCGCGGCAGCCGCCAGCGCGTGCGCGTCCAACGGGTGCTTGGTCAGGTCCAGCGGCACGATGTTGGTCCGCACCACCGACGCGAGCACGCCGTGCGGGGCGACCGCCTCGGCCAGCCGGGCCGCCTTCACGTGGTCGTCGGCGAGCCGCTCGACGTGGTGCGCCAGCGCGTACCGGCCGGCGGCGGCGAGGATGCCGACCTGCCGCATGCCGCCGCCCATCCGCTTGCGCAGGAACCGCGCCCGGGCGATCTTCTCGGCACTGCCCACCACAAGCGAGCCGACCGGCGCGCCGAGGCCCTTGGAGAGGCACACCGAGAGCGTGTCGAACAGCACGCCGTACTCGGCCAGCGGCACCCCGTCGGCCACGTGCGCGTGCCAGATCCGCGCGCCGTCGCAGTGCAGGGCCACCCCGTGCTCGTCGGCGACCTCACGCATCCGGCGCAGCGTCGGCAGCGGGATCACCCCACCGCCGCCCCGGTTGTGGGTCTGCTCCACGGCGATCGCCCGCGTGGGCACCGCGAAGTAGCCGTCCGGCCGGATCATCCCGGCGACCACGTCGGGGTCCAGCTCCGCGCCCACCGCGGGCCAGGTCCGCGAGGAGATCCCGCCGTACGCGGCGGCGGCGCCGACCTCGTACGTGACGACGTGCGCGTCGGCGTCGCAGAGCAGCTCGTCGCCGGGTGGTACGTGCAGCTGGAGCGCGATCTGGTTGGCCATCGAGCCGCTCGGGGCGAACAGCGCCGCCTCGTGGCCGAACAGCGCGGCCACCTCGGCCTCCAGCGCGGTGACCGTCGGGTCCTCGCCGTAGACGTCGTCGCCCACCTCGGCGGCGGCCATCGCCTCCCGCATCCCCGGCGTCGGCCGGGTCACGGTGTCCGTCCGCAGATCGATCAGTTCGGGGCTCGCAAGCTCACTCCTCGCGTCAGCCACGGAGCATCTCCGCCACCAGGAACGCCAACTCCAGCGACTGCTGGGTGTTCAGCCGGGGGTCGCAGGCGGTCTCGTACCGGTCGGGCAGGTCGAGATCCTCGATGCCCTGGGCACCGCCGAGGCACTCGGTGACGTCCTCGCCGGTCAGCTCGACGTGCAGGCCGCCCGGGTGGGTGTCCAGGCCCCGGTGCACCTCGAAGTAGCCGAGCACCTCGTCGACGATCCGGTCGAAGTGCCGGGTCTTGTAGCCGTTCGAGGACTCGTGCGTGTTGCCGTGCATCGGGTCGCACTGCCAGACGACCTTCGCCCCGGCGGCGGTGACCTTGGCGACGATCGGCGGCAGCGCGTCCCGGACCCGGTGGTTGCCCATCCGGCTGATCAGCGTGAGCCGGCCGGGGATGTTGTCCGGGTTGAGCTTCTCGCAGAGCTCGATCGCCTCGTCCGGGGTGGTCGTCGGGCCGAGCTTGACGCCGATCGGGTTGGCGATGCGGGAGATGAAGTCGATGTGCGCCCCGTCGATCTGCCGGGTCCGCTCACCGATCCAGAGGAAGTGCCCGGACAGCCCGTACGCCTTGCCGTTGGAGATCCGGGTCAGCGCCCTGTCGTACTCCAGCGCCAGCGCCTCGTGCGAGCAGTGCAGCGTGACGGTGCGCAGCGCCTCGTCGTCGGTCATGCCGCAGGCGCGGATGAAGGCCAGCGCCCGGTCGATCTCGCGGGCGATCGCGTCGTAGCGCTCGCCGGCCGGGGACCGCCGGACGAAGTCCTTGTTCCAGTCGTGCACGGCGTGCAGGTCGGCCAGCCCACCGGCCAGGTACGCCCGGAGCATGTTCATCGCGGCGGCCGAGTTCGCGTACGCCCGGATCATGCGCTGCGGGTCGGCGACCCGCGCCTCCGGCGTGGCCTCCAGGGAATTGATCATGTCGCCGCGGTAGGCCGGCAGGCCCCGGGCGTCGGTCGGCAGCGACCGGGGCTTGGTGTACTGGCCGGCGACCCGGGCGACCTTGACCACCGGCAGCGACGCGCCGTAGGTGAGCACGATGGCCATCTGGAGCAGCGTGCGGGCGTTGGCGAGCAGGTGACTCTCGGTGTTGTCGGCGAAGGTCTCCGCGCAGTCACCGCCCTGGAGCAGGAACGCCTTGCCCTCGCAGACCAGCGCGAGCCGCTGCCGCAACTGGTCGACCTCGTAGGGCGCGACCACCGAGGGCACCGTGTCCAGCACCCGGCAGACCTCGGCGACCTGGGCCGGGTCGTCCCAGGGTGGGGTCTGCGCGCGCGGCAGCTCCCGCCATCGGTCGAGGCCGAGGGCCGCGTCCTCGGCGGAGTCGGCGGTCGGGCGGCTGGTCTGCAGACCAGGGCTGCCCACGGCGGGGTGACTCAGCTGATGCCACTCATGGCGCATGAAGGAAAGCGTACGGCGACCGTCGCGATCACTCACCGCCGAGGGGGATGGTTCCGGTCACTGGGAGGACACCGGCGAGGGCGCCATCGCCGGCGGCGGCGGCCCCGCCGGGTCGGCCGTCGGCTCGACCGCGCGCTTACCGGGCGCCTCGCCGGAGATGCACCAGTCCGCCCCGTTACGGGTGACGGTGAACAGCAGCGACCGGGCGGCCTTGCGCGAGCCGGCGGCAACAGTGATCGAGGCGCTGACCTCCTGACCGTTCGGGCCGGAGCGGACCTCGGTGATCGTCGCCTCGGGCACCGTGAAGTGGTCGGCGAAGTCGCCGTTCGGGCCGGTGGCGGCGGAGTCGAAGGCGGCGTGCATGGGCGCGCAGAGCTGGCTGCGGCCGGCGGCGGCGTCGCGGGCGGTCAGCGCGTCCAGGTACGCCTGCACCCGTTCCCGGCTCTTGGCCGCCGCCTCCTCGGCCGGAGCCTTCCCGGTGGGCGGGGTGTCGCCGCTCTGGCCGCCCGAGCCGCAGGCGGCCAGGGCCGCCGGCAGGAGCGCGAGGAGCGCGAGGAGCGCGAGCCCGGTGAACCGGCCCCGGTGGCTGCGACCCATCTGTCCTCCCGTCGCGTGGACTCGTCGAGCGGCGAGTGTGCCACATCCGGCCCGAGCGGCCGGTTGACTCCCCATCCTGACCCGGATCGGCGCGCTCGGCCAGGACGGCACGCGGGCGGGGAGGGGCCGGTGCGGCCCCTCCCCGCCGGGTGGGTGGTGCGTCGGCCCTCGGCTCAGCCGAGACCGCCCTTGATGGCGCCGATCAGCTCACCGTTGCTGGTGTCACCGGAGAGCTCCCAGAAGAACGCGCCACCGAGGCCCTGGCTGTTGGCGTAGCTCATCTTCCCGCCGATGGTCGACGGGGTGTCGTAGCTCCACCAGTTGCTGCCGCACTTGGCGTACGCCGTGCCGGCGACGGTGCCGGTGGCCGGGCAGCTGTTCTTGAGCACCTTGTAGTCCTCGATGCCCGCCTCGTAGGTGCCCGGGGCCGCGCCGGTGGCGCTGCCGCCGGGTGCGGCCTGGGTCACGCCGGTCCAGCCGCGTCCGTAGAAGCCGACGCCGAGCAGCAGCTTGCTGGACGGTACGCCCTTGGACTTGAGTTTCTGGATCGCCGCGTCCGACCAGAAGCCCTGCTGCGGGATGCCCGCGTAGGAGTAGAGCGGCGAGTGCGGCGCGGTCGGTCCCTGGGCGTTGAAGGCGCCGAAGTAGTCGTACGTCATCGGCATCAGCCAGTTGAGGTTGTTCGCGGCGCCGGCGTAGTCGGTGGCGTCGATCTTGCCGCCGTTGCTGCCGTCGGCGGTGATCGCCGCGGTGACCAGGAAGCTGGAGCCGAACTTGCTCCGCAGCGCCGAGACCACGTTCTTGAACGCGTTCGGGCCGCTGCTGTCGCACTGGAGGCCGCAGGCGTTCGGGTACTCCCAGTCGATGTCGATGCCGTCGAAGACGTCCGCCCAGCGCGGGTCCTTGACCAGGGAGTAGCAGGAGTCGGCGAACGCGGCCGGGTTCTGCGCGGCCTGGGTGAAGCCGCCGGACCAGGTCCAGCCGCCGAAGGACCAGAGCACCTTCAGGTTCGGGTACATCTTCTTCAGCTTGCGCAGCTGGTTGAAGCTGCCGCGCAGCGGCTGGTCCCAGGTGTCGGCGACGCCGTCGACGCTGTCCGCGGCGGTGTACGCCTTCTCGTAGTCGGCGTAGCTGTCCCCGATGCTGCACCGGCCGCCCGTGGTGTTGCCGAAGGCGTACAGGATGTGGGTCAGCTTCGCGGCCGAGCCGCTCGTGTGGATGTTCTTGACGTGGTAGTTGCGGGCGTAGACGCCCCACTCGGCGAAGTAGCCGACGATCTTCTTGCCGCCCGGCGGCGGCGTGGTGGGCGGCTGCGTGGTCGGCGGGGCGGTCGTCGGCGGCGCGGTCGTCGGCGGTGCCGTGGTGGGCGGCGCCGTGGTCGGCGCGGTGGTCGTCGGCGTGCCGCCGCCGGTGCAGGAGCCGCCGTTGATCGTGCAGCTCACCGGCGCCTTGTACGCGCCGGTGCCGTTGTAGCCCCAGCTGAAGCTGGCGCCCGGGGCGAGCGTCGCGGCCCAGCTCTTGTTGACCGCCACGTAGCGGTCACCGCTGCGGGTGATGTCGGCGTCCCAGGAGCTGCTAATCGAGGTGCCGGAGGGCAGCGTGAACTCGATGCGCCAGCCGTTGAGGGTGGAGCTGGTGCCGTTGGTGACGGTCACCCGTCCCTCGTGGCCGGTCCCCCAGTCCTGCACCTTGGCGAACGTGGCGGTGACGCTGCCGGCGGCCGACGCGGTGGTCATGGGCACCGCGGCGACCGCGAGCGCGACCACGGCGCCGGTGGCCCACAGGGCCCGGCGGAGCGATCTCTTCATACGGCGTCCCTCCAATAGTTAGGAAACCTTCCAAATTGATTGCTGAGACGCTACTCACGCCGTCACCACTTCGTCAAGATGTAGATGCATCGATTTCACGGGTGACGCGGGACGGTGGGCGCGAGGGCCCGTAGCCTCGTCCCATGACCGTTTTCGACGTCCAGATCGACGCCCTCACCGGCGGCCCGGCCGACCTCGGCCGCTACCGCGGCCGCGCCCTGCTCGTGGTCAACGTGGCCTCCCGCTGCGGCCTCACCCCGCAGTACGCGGGCCTTCAGGAACTCGCCGACACGTACGCCGGACGCGGGCTGACGGTGCTCGGGGTGCCGTGCAACCAGTTCGCCGGCCAGGAGCCGGGCAGCGCCGCCGAGATCGAGGAGTTCTGCCAGGTCAACTACGGCGTGACGTTCCCGCTGACGGAAAAGGTCGACGTCAACGGGCCGGACCGGCACCCGCTCTACGCGGAGCTGGTGTCCACGCCGGACGCCGAGGGGCACACCGGCGACGTGCGCTGGAACTTCGAGAAGTTCCTCGTCGCGCCGGACGGCACGGTGGCCGCCCGGTTCGGCCCGCAGGTCACACCCGAGGATCCCGAGCTGCGCGCGGCGATCGAGAAGGTCCTGCCGGCCTGACCGGCGCACCCGCCGCCGGGCACGGCGAAGCGGCACGCCCCCCGGGGAGGCGTGCCGCTGCCGCGGATCGGGTCAGCCGGCGGCGGCCCGGAACACCGGGTAGTAGCCGCCGGACTGCCCGGCGGCCGTCGGGTGGTACGACTTGCTCAGGCTCAGCACGTTGAGCGCGTGCAGCCACTTCGTCCCGTAGCTGCACAGCTGGTGGCCGACGAAGATGGAGCGGACGTCGGCGAAGGTGAAGCCGGCCGAGACGGCGGCCGTGCGGGTGATGTCGTCGAGCAGGTTGATGCCCTCGTTGATCTTCGCCCGGGACGTCGCGCTGAGCCCGACGCAGGGAGTGCCGAGCTGGTAGAAGACCGGGTAGCCGACCACCACGACGCGGGCCGAGGGCGAGCGGCTCTTGATGCCGTTGTAGACGTTGGCGAGCCGGCCCGGCATCGAGGTACGGGCCACGTTCATGGCGGACTGCACGGCCGCCACGCACTGGGTCTCCCCCTGGAGCACGCAGGTGCTCATGATGTTGGCGAAGCCGACGTCGTTGCCGCCCACAGTGACGCTGACCAGCGTGGTGGTCGACGAGAGCGCGGAGAGCTGACTGTTGATGACGTCCGCCGTGGTGGCGCCGGAGCAGGCGACCGAACGGTACGACGCGGGCTTGATGTTGGTGTTGTAGAGCGCCGGGTAGGCGTTCGTGCTGCGTAGACAGTTACCGCTCTCGGAGGTGTAGCTGTCGGCGCCGACGCCGGAGGCGTACGAGTCGCCGAGCGCGACGTAGCGGTCGGACGGGGCCGCCTGGGCGGGGGCGGCCAGAGACAGAGTGACCCCGACCGAGGCGGCCAGGGTCAGGGCGAGGGTGGCAAGACGGGATCTCCGCACGTCGCACTCCTGGGGGCGTGAAGTGGTGGTGAGAGATAGATATCAACAAGATCACAGGGTATGGAAGATCACCGATTTGCGGTCCGGCGCGTATAGCGACTTACGCCTACAAATCGCTGCCGGTTTCGCGGAGCGGGCTGAAGGATTCCGCCAGTGGGGGCAGATCGACGCAGATCAGGCGCGGACGGGTCGACTCAGACCGGGCGGCGGCCCGCTCAGACCGGACGGCGGCCGGCGAAACCGCACTCGACCCGGTGATACCACCGGATGTCGGTGTCGCCCTCCAGCCAGCACCAGAGCACCGCCCGGCCGTCGCGCTCACCGGGGAAGTCGAGCAGCACCGGGGCGATCCCCTTGACCGCGATCTCATGCTGGTGGAACTCGTCCACCACCACGTGCAGCCGCGCCTCCAGCGCCTTCACCTCGGCGAGCCCGCCGAGCGCGCTGACGCCGTGGTCGGCCAGGTCGACCCGCAACTCGGCCAGGTCGGCCCGCAGCCGGATCAGCTCGTCGACGCGCGGCCGCAGCGTGGCCACCAGGTGACGCGCCTGGGCGAGAGTGAACACCGGGCCAGTATGCGGCACGACCGTCCAGAGGGAAGCTTCCACACGGCACACGCCGCACCTCGATGCACGTCGTCAAACGCCGGGGCCTGGGCGTCACCGCCGCAAACCGGCGCCGGGTATCGGGCATGGTCGCGCTCGGGTATACAGATGGTTCCTCCCGGATCGGCCATCGGCTTGCCCGGACGCCCCTCGCCCGTCGTCGGAGGCTCACTGGCATGAGCGATCGTTCGCCCAGCTCCAGCACCCCGGACCCGCGGTACCTGTTCCGGTACCGGGACCTGGTCGCCGACACCCTGCCCGAGCATCGCGCCGTCCTGCAGGAGCGTGGTTGGTGCTGGTGGGGCTGGTGGAAACGACCCAACGAACCCGGCCGGCTGGAGGTGTGGAAGGCGCTCGAACGCGAGACGCTGGAGGGACGTCGGGTGCCGATCGGGCTGTTCCACTCCGGGACGGGCCTCGTTCATCCCGCCATCGTCGAACGCGTGATCCTGCCGCAGCCGGACGAACTCGGGGCCTTCACCTCGCTCAGTCCGCCCGACGCCGAACGGGACGGCGTTCCACCCTATTATCGGGCGAGTCGGCACAGCCGGGGCTGGCTACGGCTGGTGGCCCTGGCCGAGGAGCCGATGGAATTCTTCGGGAGGTTCTCCTTCGCCTCCGCACCGCCGTTGCCCCATCATCCACGGAGCCAACTGGAGCGGCTGGTGGGTAAGCGGATCCTGGACGCTGACGAGCTGCGCGCGATGGACACCACCATCTGGGAGATCCGGCCGGCCCAGCCGGCTGACTCCAGCGAGCGGTTCCTGACAGCGTCGCCACGCCAGGACGGCGCGCTGTCTCCCGAGCCGATCGCCTGCCCGGGGCCGTGGCTGCTGCACCTCACCGATCCGCACTATGCGGCGGGGCGGTTTCGGTCGGAGCATCAGTGGCGGCTGGAGACCGAGGACGGCGCTACCCGCCCGACCATGGTCGACGCGATCTCCGATGCCCTGGCTCGTGACCAGCGGTCGGTCGGAGCGGTCCTCGTCACAGGCGATCTCACCTATGTCGCCCACCGCGACGAGTTCGCGGCGGCGCGGGCTGGCCTCTTCAAGCTCACCAATGGGCTGCTCGGGCTGGGCATGGAGCACCTCGTCGTCATACCCGGCAATCACGACATCGCCTGGACCCGCGGTGACTCGTACGAATATGGAGCACCGGTCGAGGTGGCTCCGGCGGCGGCAACGGCCAACTACCGGGAGTTCTTTCGAGCGCTCTACGGATACCCGGCCTCGCCCCACCTCTCGATGGCTCGCCGTTTCATCTTCCCTGGCGGCAACCTTGTCGACATCGCCGCGGTCAACTCCAGCTCACTGGAACAGGGGCAGTCGTTCCTGGCGGGCATGGGCCGGGTGCAGGAGTCCGCGTACCGCGAGGTGACCAGCGCGCTCGCCTGGTCGAACCCTGGATCAGCCCTGCGCGTGCTCGCGCTGCATCATCATCTCGCGCTGACCGAGGACCTCGAATCGCCCGACGAGTACGCGACCGGTTTCGGGATCGCCATCGACGCACCCAGGATCCAGCGCCTGGCCGCCCGTGACGGGGTGCACCTCGCGGTGCACGGGCACAAACACCGCGCGTTCGTCTGGCGTACCGAGGCGTACCATCTCCCCGAATACAGCAACGAACGCTGGGACCTGGGACGCTTCAACATCGTCGGTGGTGGGAGCAGCGGCTCGAGATCGTCAGACGGGCGGCGTAACTTCTTCAACCTGATCCGGATGGCGGGTCCCGTCGTGGAGTTGGAAATGTACCGGAGTCAACAGCAGGGCTCATTCGAGCGCTTCATGACCTGGCGGGCCCCGCTGGTAACCGGGGCAGACGGCCGACTCGAGATTGCTCCCTGGAAGGTCGTTTCCCCATGACCACCAGGCGCCAGGTCGTGCACGCCCTCATCCTCGACATGGACAACACGCTGTACGACTGGGTGGCGTACTTTGTGCCCGCAGTGCGGGCGATGGTGGCCGTGGCCGCCGAGATCCTCGACGTGTCCGAGGACGAGTTGCGGAGCGACCTCCAGGCCGTGCACCGCAACCACGGCAATACCGAGCACCCCTTCGCGCTGCTCGAGACCTCGGCCGTCGAGCGACGCCTGCCCGGGATGAGCCAACGAGCACGACACGAGCACCTGCTTCCGGCCTTCGCCGCCTTCAACGAGGTCCGGCGACGCCACCTCCACCTCTACCCGGACGTGGAAAGCACGCTCCAGACTATCAAGGCCACAGGTTGTCACGTTGTGGGGCACACCGAGGCCAAGGACGTGAACATCAGCAGTCGAGCGAGGTCGCTCGGGTTGGACGCGATGTTGGAGGCGATCTACGCGCCCCGGTTCGTCGGGCCGCCTCACCCTTTGGGCGCCGATCGACGGTCTGTTCCGGCCGCAATCGAGGTTCGGGTACTGCCACCGACGGCACGCAAGCCCAATCCGGAGATCGCCCGTCAGATCGCCGAGCAGCTGGGCGTTCCAGCCGCCCACTGTCTGTACGTGGGCGACAGCTTGAGCAAGGACGTGGCAATGGCCAAGCGAGCGGGGATGCTCGCCGCCTGGGCCCGCTACGGCACCCACCACGATTCCGACCTCTGGCGCGGCTTGGTCGCGCTGTCCCATTGGGATCCCGCGGCCGTCACCGCAGCAGAAGCCAAGAGCGATGATCCGCCGCAATACGAGCCGGACGTAACGCTTGACGCATTTCACGAGTTACGCGAGCACTACACATTCCGTGCAGCATCGCAACCGAGGCGGCCTCAAGTGATATCGGCCTGCTTGCCGTCAGGGCCGGCCGATTGACCCGCTCCGACAGAGGGGTGACCCGTTGCGGGCGACCATCCGTTCCGCCGGTTCAGGTCGCCGATGTTGCTCCGGAACTCACTCAGCCACTCGCCGGTCTCCGCCTCGACCAACTCGGCCGTCCGCAGCACGAGCACGCGGATCAGTTCCTCGCGCCGCCGTAGCACCGCTTCCTCAGTGGCTGAGGTGCGCAGTTCCGTGGTCACCCAGTCCAGCCGGAACTCGGTGAGCGCCCGCTGAAGCGCCTGCGCGGTAGCGATGTCGCGCATCCAGGCCGAGGACAGGCCGAAGAAGTGATCGAAGGCCAGACAGCCACCGGCCATGGCGAGCAGGACATATCCCCAGCTGGCGCCGCTCCCAGCGCTCGCCGCGCTAACCAGGGGTACGACTCCGCCGGCGATCCCCAGCAGGATGGCGCAGCCGCGCAGCAGGCGGGAAATCGTGCGGCGCACCGCCTTGTCGCGCAGGTACCAGGCAACCGCGTCCTCGGCCTGCCCCTCCGCCCACCCACGCAAGCGATCCAGGACGGCCTCAGGCGGTTGGTCCGCCGCCAAGACGGGGAATGGGCGGATGATCATGTCCCGCCGCGGGACTCGACGGCTTGACCTGTCGAGTCGGCCATTGCTCGTTAGCACGAGCCGTCCGATCCCAGCGCACGGCGAGGGCCGTATCCGGGTGGCGGGTCGAGGTTCGGCAGATGCTGTCGCCCCATACGCACAGCCTGCGTCATCGCGTTCCAACACTCAAGGATCAGACGTCTCGATGTGCTTGCCGAGTGAGGGGACGGGTTACCAGACTCGAATCGATGGCAGGCACCCGCCTGTCAGGGTTGGACGCGTTCCGCCTCCTGCACGAAGGTATCGCTCCGCCGGGCCCCCATCCGGTCCAGTTCGTCCAGCACCGCACCCACCCCGTCCGCACCCACCAGCACTGTGACGCGCAGCCGGGCCGACAACGGCTGGTCCTGCCAGTAGCCGCGCGGCAGCAGGCTCGCCTGTGGCGTCGTCGTCGCCACGGCGGCGTCGCTGACGATGACCGAGATCGCGCCCGCGCGCAGCAGCGCGTCGCGCAGGTCGGCGCTGTTCGCGGCCGGGTCCGGTTCCAGCAGCGCGGTGACCACCCGTACCCGCTGACCGGGTGGCACGGACGCTTCGCCGGCCGGCGCCGCCGCGCTACGGCGCCGGGGCGCGCCCGGCGCGGTCAGGCTGGTCACGCCACCAAGGTGGTACGCGTCGGCGCCCTGCTGCGCCTGGTCCAGGCGTTCCTGATCGGCCGGCGGCACACGCAGGCCGATGAGCGCCTGCACCCCGGCGGCGATCAGCCAGGTCAGGACGAACGAGAACGCGACCACGCTCACCACGCCGACGAGCTGGCGCCACAGCAGGCCGCCTCCGCCGCCGAGGAACAGCCCGTCGGCGCCGAGCGGGTTGACCCCGCGGTTGCCGAACAGGCCGAGCAGGAGCGTGCCGAGCATGCCGCCGACGAAGTGCACGGCGAGCACGTCGAGCGCGTCGTCGAGGCGTAGCAGGTACTTCAGCTTCAGCGCGAAGTGGCAGACCAGGCCGGCCAGCGCGCCGATCGCGACGGCCGAGGCCGCGTTGACGTACCCGGCGGTCGGGGTGACCGTCGCCAGGCCCGCCACCGCGCCGGAGACCGCGCCCACGACGGTGCTGTGTCCGTCGGTGACGCGTTCCAGCGCCAGCCAGACGAGCATCGCCGCGGCGGCGGCGAGGTGCGTGTTGAGGACGGCCTGGGCGGCGAGGCCGTTGGCCTGGAGGCCGTCGCCGCCGTTGAAGCCGAACCAGCCGAACCAGAGGACGCCGGCGCCGACGATGGTCAGCGGGATCGAGTTCGGCGGCGCGGCGGTGTGCGGCCAGTCCCGGCGTCGGCCGACGACGAGCAGGACGGCGAGGACGGCGGCGCCGGCGCTGGCGTGCACGACCAGCCCGCCGGCCCAGTCCTGGGTGCCGAACTTCGCCAGCCACCCGCCGGGGTGCCAGATCCAGTGCGCGATCGGCGCGTAGACCACTATCGACCAGACCGCGAGGAACAGCACCCAGCCGCCGAAGCGCAGCCGGCCCGCGGTGGCGCCGGTGACGAGCGCGGGTGTGATCACCGCGAACATCATCTGGAACAGCACGAACGCCAGCGTCGGGATGGTGATCCGGCCGTCGACCACGTGCAGGTTGGGTGCGGGCGGCACCTTCAGGTCGGTGAGCCCGAACAGTTCCAGGTTGCCGAACAGCCCGCTGCCGGCGTCGTCGCCGAAGGCGATCGTGTAGCCGACGAGCACCCAGGTCAGGCTGACCACGCCGAGCGCGATCATGTTCTGTTGCAGCATCGCCAGCACGTTGCGGGTTCGGACCATGCCGCCGTAGAACGCGGCGAGCCCCGGCGTCATGAACAGGACGAGGCCGGCGCAGACGAGCACCCAGGCGGTGTCACCCGCGTTCGGAGCGGACACGGTTTCCCTCCTTCTATCGCAGGTTGACGGAGTCGCGGACGGTGTGCAGCACGGTGTCCTTCACCCGCTCGTGGTTCGGTACCGGCGCGAAGTGCCGGTCCGGCAGCAGCAACAGCCAGGTGGCGATGTTGAACGGCCCGGTCAGCACCGGGATGCCGAGCGGCGTGAGCATGGTGGTCAGCGCCATCTGCACGAACAGCGTCAGCGCGATGCCGAACAGCGTGTAGACGGTCACCAGCGCGCCGGGGCGGTTCGCGACAGCGCCCACCACGATCGCGGTCAGCACCGCGTTGAAGGCGAACAGCCCCTTGTCCAGGGACGCGCCGTCGGCGCCGAACCAGAGCGCCAGCAGTGTCGCGCCGACGGCGCCGATCACCGCGAACAGCGCCGACCACCGGGAGTTGATCAGCAGGGCGACGAGGATGAGCAGGCCGGTGACCCAGCTCTCGATCAGGTAGACCTGGGACACGCCCTTGAAGAAGACCGGGATGAGGCCCCAGTCGAACGTGCCGCCGGTCAGCGATCCCTCACCGGGGAACTTCGGCGTCAGCTTGGTGAGCACTGTGAACCTGTCGAACTGGTACGCCGCCATCAGCAGGAACCAGGTCGTGAGCACGAACGGGAACGTGTAGGCGGTCAGGTTCCAGCGTTTGAAGACGGCGTTGAGGGCGAGCGTGACCACCACCGTGCCGATCGCGCCGAGCACGAGGTAGAGCCACATCAGCGGGCGCTGGTCGAGGAACGTGGGCACCGCGAGCCCGGTCAGCAGCGGGCTGAAGCCGAACAGGCCCTTGCGCCAGCTCGACATGTCGACCCGCAGCGCCAGCGCGGTCGCGGTGCCCACGACCAGGCCGAGCACGCCGCCGCCGAACACGCGGGGCGTCCCGTTCTCGAACGCGCCCCAGGCGAGCGCGATCAGGATGAGCAGGCCGCTGAGCGGGTTGTTCTGGAGCACCACCTGCGCGGCGCCGCGCAGGCCGGCGTCGACGAACCGGACCAGCGGGTTCCGGTCGGCCAGGTGGCGCCAGCCTCGTCCGATGTCGGCCATGTCGCTGCCCTCCTCGCCTCAACGCCAGCTGAAGACCGGCGGGAAGGTGCAGCCGGTCACCTCTTCGCGGGCGGCAGTGCAGAACGCGCGTACCGCGGCGCGGACCGGTTCGGTCTCCTGACCGAGCACCTTGAACACCAGGCCGGCGTCGTTCGGCAGCCGGCTGACCGCGGTGGCCAGCGGTGTCTGCTCGTCCCACACCGGCGTCGCGGTCCGTTCGAAGACCCGGGCCGCCCGGTCCGGGTCGGTGAGCAGCACGACGTTGCCGAAGACGTGGAAGCGGTCCATCATCCCGATCCGCGACACCGGGAACCGGCCGGGCGTGATGACGAACTTCTCGACGAACAGCGGCCGCCCGTCGGGCCGCTGCGCCCGCAGGGTGGTGGAGAACAGGTCGTACGCGAAGATCTCGCCGTCGCGGTAGTACTTGCGGCCGGGCTGGAGCACCTCGGCGTACAGCATGGTGGCGGTCTCCGGCAGCCGGACCACGGTGTCGGAGACGAACCGGCTGCGCCGGAACGGGATCACCGGCTCGGGCAGGAACTCCAGGTAGGCGTCCTCGGCCAGGGTGAAGCTCTGGGCCTGGGTGCCGTAGTTGGCGTCCATCTCCTGGATCTTGGTGGCGGCCTGGGTGACCAGGTGCGCCTGCGCGCCCGGCCCCAGGTCGACGTCCATCCGGAGCCGGTCGCCCTGGAGCACGCCGCCGGAGGTGGTGAGGATCATGACGCAGGGCAGGCCCGGCATCTCCTCGTCCCAGTACAGCGCGCGCTGCACCAGCAGCGGGGACTGCCGGAAGACGTCGCGCATGATGGTCCGGTCCTCGCGCCGTTCGAACCCCAGCCGGAGGATGCCCACCTTGCCGTTCGCGGCAGCCGGCAGCTGCGCCGGCTGATCCTGGTACGGCGCGAGTTCCCGGACGGAGTCCAGAGTGGTCATGCGAGGACTTCGGCGTCGAAGAGCGCGTTGCGGCGGACCAGGTCCACCAGGTCGTCGATGCCCTCGCCGGTCTTGCAGTTGGTGAAGACGAACGGCTTGCCGCCGCGCATCAGCTCGGCGTCGCGGGCCATCACGTCCAGGTCGGCGTCGACGTACGGGGCCAGGTCGGTCTTGTTGATCACGAGGATGTCGGACTTGGAGATACCGGGGCCGTTCTTGCGCGGGATCTTGTCGCCGGCCGCCACGTCGATCACGTAGATGAAGTAGTCGACCAGCGCGGGGCTGAAGGTGAGCGTGAGGTTGTCGCCGCCGCTCTCGATGAGCACGACGTCGCTGTCCGGGAACCGCGCCTCCATGTCCTCGACCGCGGCGAGGTTCATGCTGGGGTCCTCGCGAACAGCGGTGTGCGGGCAGGCGCCGGTCTCCACACCGACGATGCGTTCCTCCACCAGCACGCCGGTCAGGGCGCGGCGGACGTGCTTGGCGTCCTCGGTGGTGACCACGTCGTTGGTGATGACCAGGATGCGCAGGCCCTGTTCGACCAGGCGGGGCACGACGGCCTCGATGATGGCCGTCTTGCCGCTGCCCACCGGGCCGCCGACGCCGATCCGACTCGCTGATTTCATTTCCGAAAGCCCTTCAGGTGGGTGAGCGCTCAGCTCATGAACATCCGTACGTGTGCGTGCTGGTGCGCGCCGGCCAGCACGTCGAGGTGCGGCGCGAAGCTCTGCATGTCGTCGAGCCCGGCGGTGCGCACCTCCTCGTAGTCCTCGCCGACCCGCTCGTTGACCGCGAAGAGGATCGACTGGGTGTCGAGGTGGTCCACCCGCATGAGCCGGACCGCCGCGCCGAGCACCATGGAGGCCGCGCCGTACTGGTGGGCGGCGAACGCGTCCGCCTCGCCCACGCCGAGTTCGGCGAAGAGCACGCCGAGCGCGACCGGGTAGGTGACCGGGACGCCGCCGCCGCTCTCCGCGACGCGCTTGCGCAGCAGGGACTCCCCCACCACCCGTTCGGCGGCCTCGGCCAGCTTGCGCCCCATGCGGACGGTCATCGTCCGCGTCTCCTCGTTGATCTTGCGCAGGTGTACGGCCTCGTCGGCCGCCCGGATCCGGTCGAGGTCACCGGCGCGGGCGGCGCGGTGCGCCACGAGCAGCGCCACCCCGTCGCCGGTGGCGGCGGCGCGCGTGACGGTACGCACGAACTCCTGCAACGTGGTCCGGTCGTGCACCGCCCCCTGCTCGACCGCCGTCTCCAGCCCGTTGGAGAAGGAGAAGGCGCCGACCGGGAAGACCGAGTCGCCGAACTGGAGCAGTTTCAGTGCCTCGGTCACCGTGGACACCCCGGCCCCTCAGTTCAGGTCGGCGGGCAGGTGCGTGTGCGGGGTCGAGTCGGCCCCGCCGAACAGCCGCCGCGACTCGTGCGGGGCCAGGTACGCGATGATCTCGGTGCCGGGCATGAACTCGTGGGTGAGACCGGTGAACGCGTGGGTCCGCATCACCGAGTCCATGACCTTGCGGTCCACAGTCAGCGGGACGTACATCTTGGTGCCCTTCACCACCGCCGGCCAGTGCTGGTTGCCGATCGCGTGGCCCAGTTCGACGGCCGAGCGGATCACCATGTCCAGCGACTCCCCGTGCAGCGTGTCGAGGTGCACGACCATCACCTCGCCGAGCGCGATCCGGGCCACCACCGCGGTCGCGGTGGCGTCGTCCCAGGCCAGCACGTCGCCGTCGCGCAGCCGTACGCCGCGGGCCAGGGACAGCGCCAGTTCGGTGCCGAGGCTTGTGGTCCGGCGCAGCCGGCTCTTCTGGGCGTCCCACTGGTCGAGGACCAGGTCGTCGACCTTGGCCTCCCGGAGCCGCTCGGTCCAGGCCGGCTCGTTCACGTTGCCGAGTACCGTTTCGACGAGCATGTGTTCTCCTTTCACGCGACCCCGCCACCGGCCCGGCCGGGGGCGGGCGCCGTGCCGGGTCAGCTGAAGAAGTAGAGCTGGCTGAGGGGGAGGTTCTTGGCCGCCGGCACTGTCGCGTGCACGCCGTCCATCTTCACGGCGAAGGTCTCCGGGTCGACTTCGAGCTTCGGCGTACGGTCGTTGCGCACCATGTCGCGCTTGGTCAGGTTGCGGCAGCCGTAGACCGGCATGACCTGCCGTTGCAGACCGAGCTGTTCGGCCACCCCCGACTCGTGCGCAGCCCGGGACACGAACGTCACGCAGTTCTTGGCGACCTGGGAGCCGGTGGCGCCGAACATGGGCCGGTAGTAGACCGGCTGCGGGGTGGGCAGCGACGCGTTCGGGTCGCCCATGATCGACCAGGCGATCATGCCGCCCTTGAGCACCATCTTCGGCTTCGTGCCGAAGAACGCGGGCTCCCAGAGCACCAGGTCGGCGAGCTTGCCGGGACTGACCGAGCCGATGACGTGCGAGACGCCCTGGGTGATCGCCGGGTTGATGGTCATCTTGGCGACGTAGCGCAGGACGCGGAAGTTGTCGTTGGCGTCGGAGTCCTCGGCCAGCTTGCCGCGGACGTTCTTCATCTGCCCGGCGAGCTGGACGGTGCGCAGCCAGGTCTCGCCCACCCGGCCCATGGCCTGCGAGTCGCTCTGCATCATCGAGATGACGCCCTCGTCGAGGAGCACGTCCTCGGCGGCGATCGTCTCGGTGCGGATCCGGCTCTCCACGAAGGCGACGTCCGAGGGCACCTTCGGGTTGAAGTTGTGGCAGACCATGATCATGTCGTACAGCTCGGACTGGCTGTTGATGCCGTACGGCACCGTCGGCGTGGTCGAGGCGGGCAGCACGTTCATCTGGCCGGCGACCTTGATGATGTCCGGCGCGTGCCCGCCGCCGGCGCCCTCGGTGTGGAAGGTGTGGATGGTCCGGCCCTCGAAGGCGGCGATGCTGTCCTCGATGTAGCCGCTCTCGTTGAGCGTGTCGGTGTGGATGCTGATCTGGACGTCGTACTCGTCGGCGACGGCCAGGCAGGACCGGATCACCGCGGGCGGCGCGCCCCAGTCCTCGTGGATCTTGAAGCTGGGCACCCCGGCCATGATCTGCTCGACGAGCGGCGCTCGGCCACTGCTGTTGCCCTTGCCCAGCAGGCCGATGTTGATCGGCAGGTTCTCGAACGACCGCATCATGTTGTGGATGTTCCAGGGACCGGGCGTGATGGTGACGCCGTTGGTGCTGTCGGTCGGTCCGGTGCCGCCGCCCCAGAGCGTGGTGACGCCGTTGCTGAGCGCGGCGTACACCTGCTGCGGGGTGACCAGGTGGACGTGCGCGTCGATGCCGCCGGCGGTCAGGATCAGGTGCTCACCGGAGATCGCGTCGGTGCCCGGACCGGTCACCAGGCCCGGGGTCACCCCGTCCATGATGTTGGGGTTGCCGGCCTTGCCGATCCCGGCGATCCTGCCGTCCTTGATCCCCACGTCCGCCTTGACCACGCCGAGCAGCGCGTCCACGACGGTCACGTTGGTGATCACCAGGTCCACCACGCCCTCGGCGCTCGTGGCCTGGCTGGCACTGCCCATGCCGTCGCGCAGGGTCTTGCCACCGCCGTACATGACCTCGTCACCGAGGACCCGCAGGTCCTTCTCGATCTCGATGTAGAGGTCGGTGTCACCCAGACGGATCTGGTCGCCCGTGGTCGGGCCGTACATTCCGGCATATTCCTGCCGTGAGATCTGACTCATGCGTTGTCGCTCCAGCTCTGGCGCGTCGAAGGATTGCCGGCTACTTGTCGCCCTTGCCGCTCTTGTCCTGGCCCTTGCCCTGACCCTTGCTCTGGCCCTTGCCCTGGTCCTGCTGCTGCGACGTGGTCTTGAAGCCGCGCGTCTGGGCCTGGTGGAGCGCCTCGGCCCGGTCCGGCCGGTAGCCGGGGATCGGCCCGTCGCCGGTCCAGCCCTGGACCAGGCCGTTGAAGCCGTACACCCGCTGGGAGCCGCCGTACGGGACGAGCTGGACGGTCTTGCGGTCGCCGGGCTCGAACCGGATCGAGGTCGTGGCCGGGATGTTCAGCCGCTTGCCGAACGCCGACGGACGGTCGAACTCCAGGAAGCGGTTGGCCTCGAAGAAGTGGAAGTGGGAGCCGACCTGGATGGGCCGGTCACCGGTGTTGTGCACGACCACCTCGGTCACCGGCCGCCCGGCGTTGAGTTCCAGAGGTTGGTCGCTGAGCTTGTAGCCGCCGATGGGCCGAAGGTGCTTGGAGTTCGGTCCCGGGTGTTGCTTCGCCATGTCGCCCCCGCTCTGCCGGAGACCGTGGCCTCCGGTCGCTGCTCTACTGGATGGGTGAGTGGACGGTGATCAGCCGTGACCCGTCGGTGAAGACCGCCTCGACCTGGAGCATCGGGATCATGTCCGCCACGCCGGGGATCACGTCGTCGGCGGTGAGCACGTGGCTCGCGTCGTTCATGACCTCCTCGACGGTCTTGCCCTCGCGCGCGCCTTCGAGCGCCGCGGCGCAGATGACCGCCACCGCCTCGGGGTGGTTGAGCTTGACCCCGCGCGCCTTGCGGGCGTTTGCCACCATCGCCAACGAGTGGATCGTCAGCTTGTCGAATTCCTTCGGCGTGAGATGCACTTCGCGATCCCTTCGTCCGCACCTTCTGTACGGTTTCAGCTATTGCGTCACGGTAAGAGCGGTTTGGTCAGCCCGCAGCCCGTTCAGGGAGATTTCAGGAACCGGTGTGGGCCCGCTCGCGCCGGTGGTAGTCGGCGACCCACATCTGCTGGATCTGCTCCAGCGTCCGGCCCTTGGTCTCCGGCAGGTAGCGCCGGACGAACAGGAAGCCGAGCACGCACAGCCCGGCGAAGAGCGCGAACACGCCCGACCGGCCCAGCGCGTCGAGCAGGCTCAGGAAGAACTGCGTGATCAGGTACTCGGTGCCCCAGTGGGTCGCGGACGCGATCGCCACGCACCGGCCGCGGATCGGACCGGGATAGATCTCGTTGATCACGGTCCACGCGCCCGGCCCGATCGACACCGCGTAGAACGCGACGAAGAAGACCACGCCGACCAGCAGGAACAGGCCCGAGGTGGTGATCCGGCCGTCGCCGCGCCCGGTGCCCGCGCCCAGGAAGCTGACGCTCACCACGGCGAGCGAGACCGCCATCCCGGCCAGGCCGACCAGCAGCAGCGGCCGGCGGCCGACGCGGTCGAGCAGGCCCACCGCGACGAGCGCGAACGCCGCGTCCACCGCGCCGATCGCCCAGGTGGTCGCGGAGAGCTGTGCCTCCGGGGTACGGAATCCGGCCGCCGAGAAGATCGAGTCGGCGTAGTAGATGATGCCGTTGATCCCTGTCGTCTGCTGGAACAGCGCCAGCCCGACGCCGAGCGCGAGCGGACGCCGCCACTGCGGTGACAGCAGCTCCCGCCAGCTCGCCGTGCGGCCGTGCAGACTCTTCTCGATCTCGCCGAGGCGCTGCTCCACCCGCTGCTCGGGAACGGTCCGGCACAGCGACTCCCGGGCGCGGCGCCGGTCGCCCCGCTTGAGGTACCAGACCGCCGAGTCCGGCACCACCACTGTCACCAGGATCAGCGCCACGCCCAGCACGACCGCCGCGCCGAGCAGGTAGCGCCACGACTCGCCGCCGGTGAACAGCTCGTCCGCCAGGTAGCCGATGAAGATCGCGAAGGTGGTCGAGAACTGGTAGACCGCGAGCAGGCCGCCGCGGATCCGTTCCGGCGCCGCCTCGGCCGCGAACATCGGCCCGGCGACCGAGGCCACGCCGATGCCCACGCCGAGCAGCAGCCGCGCGCCGAGCAGGGCGCCGATGGTCGGCGCCGCGGCCTGCACGATCGTGCCGACGACGTACGCCCCGGCGGCGACCCACAGCGCGCCGCGCCGGCCGATCCGGTCGGCGAGGTGACCACCGGCGAGCGCGCCCGCCAGCGCGCCGAGCGTCACCCAGCTCGCCGCCACCTCCACCTCGAAGGTGTCCACGTCGAACGTGTGCCGGATGTCGTGCAGGGCGCCGCTGATGACGCCCTGGTTGTAGCCGAAGAACGCGCCGGACAGGACGACGATCGACACGATCGCCACGAGGTTGTGACGGGGCGGCCGGCCGGCCGCGCGTCCGCTCGCCGCCATGTCACCCCGTCCGCCGGCGACCGCCCCCCGAAACGGCCGAAAACCTACATATGCGACATATAGTATGTTCGCCGCAGCGGTCCGACAGCGAAACGATGACGCTGCCGGGGTCGCTCCTGCACACGGACGGGGGAAGGGTGAACCGGTCGGCGCCGTACGGCCCCGCGGACTCCTACCGCGAGTTCCGGCACCCGCTCGCAGCGCTCGTGCTCGCCGTCGTCACCGCCGGCGCGCTGGACGCCTTCGCGTTCCTGCGGTACGGCGCGTTCGTCGCCAACCAGTCCGGCAACGCCATCTTCCTCGGCATGGGGCCGGCCGGCGGGCATCCCACGTGGCCCGTCTCGGCGGCCTCGATCGTCGCGTTCGCCACCGCCGCCGGGCTGGTGAATCTGCTCCGCCGCCGAACCCGGCCGACGGTGGCGCCGCTCGTCGACATCGCGGTCACCGAGGCCGCCATGATCGTCTGGGCGGTGCTCAACCTGGTGCTCGCGTACGGCCGGCACGGCACGGCGTCCCGGGTGCTGCTCGCCGCCGCGGGCGCGGTAGCCATGGGCAGCCTCACCACCCTGGCGAGCCGGACCGCGGGCATCGCGACGCCGATCACGTACCAGTCGGACACCACGACGAAGACCGGTGAGCGGGCCGCCCGCTGGCTGCTCGGCCCCACCGCGGGCCGGGGCCGGGCCCGGCGGGGCACCCTGCTCGGACTGCTCGCCCTGGTCAGCTACAGCGTCGGCGGCGCGGTCGGCACACTCGCCCAGCACCGGCCCCGCTGGGTGCCGCTGTGGGGGACGCTCGCGCTGGCCGTGCTGATCCTGCTGCTGCGCCGGCACCGGCGACCAGGACCGGCGTCGCGGCCCGGCTGAGCGTCAGTCCGCCTGGGCGTCAGTCGGCCTGGGCGTCAGTCGGCCTGGGCGGCGAGTTCCCGCGCCCGGTCCCGGGCCGCCTCCAGCGCCGCCAGCATGGCCGCGCGTACGCCGTGGTTCTCCAGCTCACGGATCGCCGAGATGGTGGTGCCCGCGGGCGAGGTGACCGCCTCGCGCAGCTTCACCGGGTGCTCGCCGGAATCGCGCAGCATCACCGCCGAGCCGATCGCGGTTTGCACGATCAGCTCGTGCGCCACCTGGCGCGGCAGGCCGAGCAGGATGCCCGCGTCGATCATCGCCTCGACCAGGAGGTAGAAGTAGGCCGGGCCGGAGCCGGACAGCGCGGTGACCGCGTCCTGCTGCGACTCGGGCACCCGGACGGTGGCGCCGAGCGGGGAGAACATCTCCTCGGCCAGCGCCAGGTGCTCGCCGGTGGCGTACGCGCCCGCCGAGATCGCGCTCATCGCCTCGTCGACGAGCGCCGGGGTGTTCGTCATGACCCGGACCACAGGGGTGCCCTCGGGCAGCCGGCGGTTGAAGAAGGCGGTCGGCAGACCGGCGCAGAGCGAGATGACCAGCTTGTCGGCCGGCACCTTCGGGCCGATCTCGTCCAGCAGCGCGGCGGCGTCCTGCGGCTTGACCGACACGGCCAGCACCTCGGCCTCGGTCACGGCGGTGAGGTTGTCCACCACCCGTACGCCGTAACGGTCGGCCAGTTCCCGCGCCCGCGCCGGCCGCCGCGCGGTGGCGAGCAGCCGCTCCACCGGCCAGCCGGAACGCAGCAGCCCGGAGAGCATCAGCTCACCGATCTTGCCGGCGCCGATCACCGCGACCGTGTGCACCTCGCGTGCCATCAGCCGTACCCCTTCCCGGGTCACGTGGGCACGGCGTGGCGGGCCGGGTCACCGGCCCGCCACGCCCGTGCGCCGTCGATCAGCTGCCGAAGAAGACCTCGGCCTCGGCGTACCGCTCCAGCGGCACGGTCTTCAGCTCGCGGGTGGCGTCGGCGAGCGGGACGCGGACGATGTCCGTGCTCTGCATCGCGACCATCTTGCCCCAGTCGCCCTCGTGCGCGGCGTCGATCGCGTGCAGGCCGAGCCGGGTGGCCAGCACCCGGTCGAACGCGGTCGGCGTGCCACCGCGCTGGATGTGGCCGAGCACCACGGTGCGGGCCTCCTTGCCGGTCTTCGCCTCCAGCTGCTCGGCCAGCCACTGGCCGATGCCGCCGAGACGGACGTGACCGAACGCGTCCAGCTCCTGGTTGTGCAGCACCATCTGGCCGTCGAGCGGCTGGGCGCCCTCGGCGACCACGACGATCGGGGCGTACTGGTGCTGGAAGCGCTTCTCGACGTAGCCGGCGACCTGCTCGACGTCGAACTGCCGCTCCGGCAGCAGGATCACGTTGGCGCCACCGGCGAGACCGGCGTGCAGGGCGATCCAGCCGGCGTGCCGGCCCATGACCTCGACCACGAGCGTGCGGTGGTGGCTCTCCGCCGTGGTGTGCAGCCGGTCGATCGCCTCCATGGCGATGTTGACGGCGGTGTCGAAGCCGAACGTGTAGTCGGTCGCACCGAGGTCGTTGTCGATCGTCTTCGGCACGCCGATGACGTTGACGCCCAGCTCGTGCAGCTTGGTCGCGACGCCGAGCGTGTCCTCGCCGCCGATCGCGATCAGCGCGTCCACGCCCTGGGCGGCGAGGTTGTCCTTGATCCGCTCCACGCCGTTCTCGATCTTGAACGGGTTGGTGCGGGACGAGCCGAGGATGGTGCCGCCACGGGGCAGGATGCCGCGCACCTCGGCGATGCCGAGCGGCTTGGTCAGGCCCTCGAGCGGGCCCTTCCAGCCGTCGCGGAAGCCCACGAACTCGTGACCGTAGGTGGCGACGCCCTTGCGGACCACCGCCCGAATCACCGCGTTGAGACCTGGGCAGTCGCCGCCGCCGGTGAGCACGCCGATACGCATGATCTGCTCATCCTCCTGGAGCATCAGGTGAAGCCCGGATAAGCCCCAGGATATGTGTCAGATCAGACCATCGGCGCCGTTGCCGGCCCGGGGCGGGCCGTCACTGCGCACTGTAGTCGGCGCAGGTGTACGCCGGCACCGCACCCCGGGCCGTTCCGGACGGCGGACGGGCTACCCGTCAGTAGCCGACCTCGTGGTTCTCCCCCACCTTCGGCGGCTTGCCGGTCACCGCCGCCTTGGCGAAGCCGAGCAGGTTGACCACGGTGCTGCCGGGCGAGTCCCAGTACTCCGCCGACCCGGCGTGCACCTTGATCAAGGTGATCCCGGGCGTGTCCAGCCCGTCCGGGAACCACGCCTTCAGCAGCGGGCTCCACAGCTCCTTCGCCCGGTCGGCGTCCCACTCCTCGGTGGCGGTGCCGGCCACCGACACCCAGGCATGGTGACGCTGGTCGGAGAAACCGACGTTCACCTGCGGGTTCACCCGGATCTGCCGGACCTTCGCCGAGTCGGCGTACGCGAAGAACCACAGGTCGCCCTCGAAGTCCGCCTCCTGTAACCCCATCGGACGGCTGACCAGACGCCCGTCCACGCCGGTGGTGGTGAGCAGGCAGATCCGGGCGTCCCGGATCAGCTCGGTGACCCGGCGGCGGGCGTCCGCGGCGTTGGTCGGCTCATTGCTCATGGGGCACTCCTGTCTCGGATCGGCGCAGATGCCGCTCCGGTGCCCTGGGCGGAACCGGTCAAACCTCCCGCGCCGTCATCGCCCGCCACCGCGCCAGGTTGTGCCGGGCGTCGACCAGCGCGTCGTGCCGGTCGGCCTCGGCGTCCGGCAGCCGGGGGCGTCCCCGGTCGTCCCAGAGCTGACGCAGCTCCTTGGTGAAGCGGGGGATCTCCCGCGGCAGCGCCGGCATCGCGCCCCAGAGCTGGGCCAGCACGACGTGGTCGTAGGCGGCGTACCAGGCCCACAGCTCCAGCTGCTCGCCCGGCCGGTCCCGCACCGGCTCCAGCAGGAACTCGTGCAGGTCGTCGCGGATGCGCGCGCGGGAGCGCCAGGCCCGGTCGGCCGGCGACGGGAGCTTGTCCAGCACGTTGCGCCGCACCCAGGGCACCGCCCGGGAGTCGTCGAACTCGGTGGAGACCGCGTAGAACTCGCGGCCGTACTCGTCGACGACGCCGATCGACACCAGGTCGACGATGCGGCCGTCCTCGATGAATTCGCAGTCGTAGAAATAGCGGTAGACCATCGCCCTCATCCTCGCCCATCACCGGCACGCGCCGGTCGCCGGGGCGTCCGCCGAGGTCGGCGGGCGTGCCGTCGGCGGCCGGGCATGGTCACGGAAGTGTTTCCGGGGGTGTACAGCACGCGACGAGAGCGTCATGATCTGATGTGTACCGCCGTCGGGCGCCGAACCGGTTGAGCTGCCTCGTACCGGGACTGACAGCTTCACCCGGTGTGCGAGTCGTGACTTCTGACCGGGGAGGGGTTGAGCCGTGGAGTCTCGCCTGCCGGAGCCGGGTGACGCGCTCACGGGTGTGGAGATGTTCGCCGGGCTTGAGCCGGAGGTGCGGCAGCGTGTCATCGCCGCGGCCGTACCGCGCACCTACCGCAAGGGCCAGCTGCTCTTCGTCGAGAACGACCCCGGCGAGTCGCTGATCGTGCTGCGCCGCGGCGCGGTGGCGGTGTTCCGCACCGCCCCGACCGGCGAGCGCGCGGTGCTGTCGGTGATCCGACCCCCGGACGTGCTCGGCGAGGTGTCCCTGTTGGACGCCTCCACCCGCTCGGCGTCGGCCGAGGCGATCGAGGACTGCGCCGCGCTCGCGCTGTCGCGGCCCGCGTTCATGGAGCTGGTGCACTCCAACCCGCGCATCCTGGACGCGGTGATGCGCTCGCTGGGCCAGCTGATCCGCCGGCTCACCGAGCAGAACGCCGACCACGTCTTCCTCGACCTGCCCGGCCGGGTCGCAAAGACGCTGGTCCGGCTGGCCGGCGAGAGCCAGGCCCCGATGATCACGATCGAGCTGAACCAGAGCCAGCTCGCCGAGATGGCCGGCGGTTCCCGGCAGAGCGTCAACCAGGCCATCGGCTCGTTCGCCAGCCGGGGCTGGCTGCGGACCGAGGGACGCCGCATCGTGGTCACCGACGTGGCCGCGCTGCGCCGCCGGGCCGGCATGAACGACCGCTGACACGACGACGGCGGGGGCCGGCGGTCGTCCCGCCGGCCCCCGCCGCGTTCGTCGTACGCCCGTTAGTCGTACGCCCGGTCAGTCGTTCGTGGTGTCGGCCGGGGGCGAGCTCGGCCCCGGGCCGATCTTCGACGGGTCGGTCTTCTTCGGCGGGGTCGTCGTGGTGGTCGTGGTCTCGGTCGATCCGCTACCCGCGGGCTGCTCCACCATGCCTTTTTCCTCCAGTTCGGCGAGGGTGACAGCGTCCACGTCGACCGTGTCACCGACGGCCCACACCGTCCCCCGTGGATCGGTCCATGAGGCGGACAGCCGGACGTGCACGGCAATCTCCCTGTCGACGGGACTTCCTGCTAGGGGAGACTAGACCCGGCCGAACAGCCGTGACGTCCCGCCGACCCGTCGGGTACCCGACTGCGCGGCCGCGCGGGACACTGGGGACCTCACGCGTACGGAGCCGGACATCGACCTCACCTGTGGACACTGCGCCCGGACCGCCGGGCCGGACGACCGTTTCTGCGGTGGGTGCGGCCGTCCGCTGGCCGCGGCCTGCCCAGGCTGCGGCCACGCCAACGACACCGGCGCCAACTTCTGCACCAACTGCGGTCAGCCGCTGCGCGACCACGCGGTCACGGTGCAGGAGGACCGCCGCCAGGTCAGCGTGCTCTTCATCGACATCGTCGACTTCACGACATACGCCGAGCGGGCCGACCCGGAACAGGCCCGCAGCCTGCAACAGGTCTACTTCGCCACGGTGCGCCGGCTGGTGCACCAGTACGGCGGCGTGGTGGAGAAGTACATCGGCGACGCGGTCATGGCGTTGTTCGGCGCGCCGGTGGCCACCGACAACGACGCGCTGCGCTGCGTACGCGCCGGGCTGGAGCTGCAACGCAGCCTGGCCCGGCAGCCGGCCGGACCACACCCGCCGCTCGGGTTCCGGGTCGGCATCGCCACCGGCGAGGCCCTGGTCGACCTGGCCGCGGCGCGCGACGGCGGCCAGGCGTTCGTCACCGGCGACGTGGTGAACACCGCCAGCCGGTTGCAGGGGCTCGCCCCGGTCGGCGGCGTGGTGGTCGACGAGAGCACCTGGGCGGCCACCCGGCGCGAGATGGAGTACGACGACCAGCCACCGGTGACGTTGCGCGGCCGGTCGTCGGTGAGCCGGATCTGGCTGGCCGTACGGGCCCGGCCCCGGCGCGACGGGCAGACCGCCGAGCTGACCCCGATGGTCGACCGGGACCACGAGCGGGGCCTGCTGGTCAGCGCGTTGCACCGCACGCTGACCGAGCGCACCTCGCAGCTGCTCACCGTCTTCGGCCCGGCCGGGGTGGGCAAGAGCCGGCTGCTGCGCGAGCTGGCCCGGCACGCCGCCAGCCTGCCCGGCACCCGGGTCACCTGGCTGACCGGCCAGTGCCCGCCGTTCGGCGAGAACGTCACCTACGCGGCGCTGGCCGACATCGTCCGGAGCTGGGCCGGGCTGACCGGCGCCGACGACCCGGCCACCATCCGGGACCGGCTGCGCGAGCGACTGGGCCACCTCGCCGACCCGCACGCGATACGGCTGGCCGAGGCGCTGGGCCCGCTCGTCGGCGTCTCCGGCGAACGGCTCACCTCGGCGGAGACCGAGGCGGCGTGGCGGCGCTTCCTGCTCACCCTGGCCGCGACCGGCCCCACGGTGCTCGTCTTCGAGGACATGCACTGGGCCGACGAGGCGATGCTGTCCTTCGTCGAGCAGCTCGGCGCGGCGGCCCGCAACGTGCCGCTGCTGGTCGTCGCGACCGCCCGGCCGGAACTGCGCGAGCGGCACCCGGCCTGGACCGGCACGATCAGCGGGGCGATGTCCATCTCGGTGCCGCCGATGCACGACGGGGACATCGACACGCTCTACTCGCTGCTGCTCGGCCAGGCCACGCTGCCGCAGGACGCACGGGCGCCGCTGATCGAGTTCGCCGACGGCAACCCGCTCTACGCCCAGGAGTACGCGCGGATGCTGCTCGACGGCGGGCTGGCCGAGCGGACCGCCGGGCTGGCGCTCGTCGACCCGGCCGGGGGCGCCGGGATGCCGCGTACTGTGCAGGCGGTCATCGCCAACCGGCTGGACCTGCTCGACCCGGCCGACCGCGCGGTGCTCCAGGCCGCCTCCGTCGTCGGCGTGCAGTTCTGGGCCGCGCCGGTGGCGCTGGCGCTCGGCCGCCCGGCGGAGTGGGTCGAACGCGCGCTGCACCACCTTCAGCGCCGTGACCTCGTCTACGAGCTGCCCGTGTCGACAATGCCCGGACAGGCGGAGTACCGGTTCCGGCACGTGCTGGTCCGGGACGTCTGCTATCAGCGGCTGCCCCGGGCCGAGCGGGTCGCCCGGCACCAGCGCACCGCCGACTGGCTGGAGCAGCTCGCCGACGGCCGGCAGCACGACCTGGCCGAGGTGCTGGCCAACCACAGGTGGGCGGCGCACGAGATCGCCCGTACGGTCGGGCTGGACCAGACCCCGCACGCCGCCGCGACCCGGTCCGCGCTGCACCGGGCCGCACGCCGGGCGTACGACCTGCACGCGCTGGAGACCGCGGCCACGCTGGTGGACCGCGCGTTGAGTGTGGAGTGCGGTCCGGACCCGGCGCTCGAGCTGTTCCAGGCCGAGCTGGCGTTCTACCGGGACCGGGACGGCTTCCTCGACGGCGGCGGGACGGCGCTGCTCACCACCCTGGCCGGCCGGCTGGCCGGCGCGGGTGACCGGCCCGGTGCGGCGAAGGCGTGGCGGCTGCTGGCCACTGCCGCCTTCGCGCGGGCCGACCGCTCGGAGTTGATGCGCTGCCTGGACCGGGCGATCGGGCTGCACGCCACGCTGCCGGACAGCGAGGACAAGGTGGGCGTGCTGCTGGAGCTGGCGCGGGCGCACATGCTCGACGCGGAGACCGAGCCGGCGTGCGTGGCCGCGCGCACCGCCGCCGAGCTGGCCGAGCGGCTGGAGCTGCGCGAGGCCCGGGCGAACGCGCGCATCACGCTGGCGGTGGTCCGTTACCAGGCCGGCGCCGAGGAGGCGTACGCCGAGCTGGCCGACGTGACCGAGGAGTGCCGGGTGGAGCGGCTGACCAGCCGCCGCCGCGCGGTGCACAACCTGGCCTGGGTGCTCCAGGAGGAGGGCGACCTGACCGGCTCGGCCCGGCTGGTCGACGAGCAGCGCTCGCTGGACCTGGCCGGCGAGCACGCCCTCACGGTGAGCTTCAGCGACCAGTGGGCCCGGTCGTACTACAGCGGGGACTGGACGTCGGCGCTGCGGATGGCCGAGGGGTCGACGCGGCGCCCGACCGACGAGTGGGACCTGCACATCGTGGCCGTGTCCGGCTGGATCCGGGCGCTCGGCGACGACCCGGCCGGGCCGGGCACCGGCGAGGACCTGGTGGACCAGGCGCTCGTCGCGGCCCGGCGCAGCGGCTTCCAGCGCGTGCTGCGCTCCACGCTGGCGCACGCCGCGCTCTGCCGCGCGGTGCAGGGCCGCCGGGACGAGACGATGGCGCTGCTGACCGAGCTGGACGAGGACTGGCGGCAGACCAAGATGATCCCGTTCGCCGAGTGGGTGCCGGCGGTCGGTCACGTCGCCGCGCTGCTCGGCGGCGACGCCGCGGTGCTGGTGCGCGACCTGCTGGCCCACGCGCCACGGGTGACCCGCTGGGCACGGGAGGCCGGGCGGTCGGCCGAGGCGGCGCTGGCCCGGGGCGACGGGGACGCCGCGCGGGCGGGCCGGCTGCTCACCTCCGCCGCCGAGGGGTACGCGGAGATGACCGACGTCACCGACCAGATGATCGCGTCCGCGCTGGCGGTCGGGCCGCTGACCGAGGCGGACCCGCCGGCCGCGGCGGCGACGCTGGCCCGGGTACGCGCGTTCGCCGGCCGGCACGCCGCCACCGGGCTGCTCCGGATCGCCGGGGCGGGCTGAGGTCAGGCCGGGACCGGCTGCCCCACCGCGGCGCTCTTGGCCTTCTGGGCGTACGTGTCGACGTACTCGCGGCCGGACAGCTCCATCAGCTCGTACATGATCTCGTCGGTGACCGCCCGCTCGACGAACCGGTCGCCGGCCATCCCGGCGTAGCGGGAGAAGTCCAGCGGCGGGCCGAAGCGGATCCGCACCCGGCCCAGGTTCGGGACGATCTGGCCGGTGGGCTGGATCGCGTCGGAGTTGAGCATGGCCATCGGGACGACCGGGGCGCCGCTCTCCAGCGCCAGCCGCGCCACGCCGGTCTTGCCCCGGTAGAGCCGGCCGTCGGGCGACCGGGTGCCCTCCGGGTAGATCCCGGCGATGCCACCGGCGCGCAGCACGGAGAGCTGGGTGTCGAGGGCGGCCCGGGCTGCCCGTCCGCCGGAGCGGTCGACCGGGATGGTGCCGGAGCCGACGAAGAACATCTTGGTGAGCCGGCCCTTGAGGCCCTTACCGGTGAAGTATTCGGCTTTCGCGATGAATGTAACTTTTCGCTTGACGATCAGCGGTGTGAAGATCGAATCCGAGAAGGAGAGGTGGTTGCTGGCCAGGATCACCGGCCCGGTCTCCGGAACGTGCTCCAGCCCTTCGACCTGCGGGCGGAAGATCAACCTCAGCAGTGGGCCGAGAACGACGTACTTCAGCAGCCAGTACAGCACCGGCGTCCTTCCCGTGTCGGTGGCGGCGGACGGGTCGCCGCGTGGCCCCGGAGGCGCCGGCGGCGCCCACGGGAGTCCGGGAAGAGGGTACGAACGACGAGCGGCACGCCACAACGCACTCCCGGAACCGGGTGCCGACGTGTCACGATTCAGGGCACGGGCAGGGATCGGCGAAGGGGGTGTCCGGTGTCAGGGGGCGGGCCCCGTCGGGGACGACGGGACAACGGGCTCGACGCGGCCGAGTACGCGATCGCGGGCGACGTCGATCCACGCGTCGGCGAGCACCTGCTCGACGTGCTCGCCGCCGGTGGCATCGCGGCCTACCTCCAGCCCTCGGCCGACCTGAACCCGGTGACCCGCACCACCACCGTCCCGGCCCGCCCGGTCGACCGGCTCTACGTCGACAGGTCGCACCTGACCACCGCCCGCGACTACCTGACCCAGCTCGCCGACGAGGGCGGGGGCGACCCGCCGCGCGCCGACGAGCCGGACATCGAGGCCGAGTGGGCGAAGATCGTCGCCGGTTTCCACACCGCGCCGAGCGCCGGCAGCCACCCCTGGCCCGCCGCCGAGGACGTGGACGACCCGCCCGCGCCGGGCACCGCCGCCGGCGGCCGGGCCGAGGAGCCCGCCGGCCCGACCGCCACCGACGTGCGCCGGCTGCCGTACGCCGCCGACGTCTCCGGTGTCTCGCTCAGCCGGGACCGGCACGACGAGCCCTCGCTGCTCGACGGCCTGGACACGTTCGGCGCGAACCTGCCCGACGAGGCGTCGGACGAGGAGCACTACACCCCGCCCCCGCCGCCCCCGCTGCCCCGCTTCTCCAAGTACGCGGTGCTCGGCGTGGCCTGCATCGTGCTCGGCTTCCTGCTGTTCCTGTCCCCCACCGTGGTGTCGCTGGTCGACCCGTCGGTGGTCACGCTGCTCGGCTTCACCGGCATCCTGGCCGGCTTCGTCATGCTGATCTGGCGGCTGCGCCCGGGCGACCGGGACGACCACGACCCGGACGACGGCGCGGTCGTCTGACGGCGCACCGGACGCTGCCCGGATGGCGGGACGCCGCCCGCCCTGGGCGGGGGCGTAACAAGCGTGTAACTTACAGTCAGTAGGAATAGGCCGAACGTCACGTCCCGCACCGGCTGTCCGGCTTGCGACTCCTCCGGGTTGCCGGTCCCCTGCTGAGCGGAATGCCCGAGATGCGACAGAGCCCCCTCGTGGTGGTGGCCAACCGCCTCCCCATCGACGACAGCGTGGCGCCCGACGGCGCCTTCGAGTGGCGCCGCAGCCCCGGCGGCCTGGTGAGCGCCCTGCACCCGCTGCTGCGGCACACACCCGCCACCTGGGTGGGCTGGGCCGGCGGCACCGGTCCCGCGCCCGACCTGCCGGACGTGGACGGCGTCCGGATGCACACCGTGCCGCTGAGCGCCGAGGACTTCCGCGACCACTACGAGGGCTTCGCCAACGCCACCCTCTGGCCGCTCTACCACGACGCCGTCGAGCAGCCGGAGTACCACCGCCGCTGGTGGGAGGCGTACCAGCGGGTCAACCAGCGGTTCGCCGAGGCCGCGGCCCGGGTGGCCGAGCCGGGCGGTCTGGTCTGGGTGCAGGACTACCACCTCCAGCTGGTGCCGGGTCTGCTCCGCGAGCTGCGCCCCGACCTGCGGATCGGGTTCTTCCTGCACGTGCCGTTCCCGCCGCCGGAACTGTTCATGCAGCTGCCCCGCCGGGCCGAACTGCTGCGCGGCATGCTCGGCGCCGACCTGGTCGGCTTCCAGCGGGCCCAGGCCGCGCACAACTTCGCCCAGCTCGCCGCCAAGGTGCTCGGCCTGCCCGCCACCGACCGGCGGATCGGTGTGGACGGCCGGGTGGTGCGCATCGGCGCCTTCCCGGTCGCCATCGACACCGCCGAGATGTCCGCGCTCGCCGCCCGCCCCGAGGTCGCCGAGCGGGCCCGCCGGCTGCGGCAGGACCTCGGCCGGCCCGAGCAGGTGATCCTCAGCGTCGACCGGATGGACTACACGAAGGGCATCGAGCAACGCCTCAAGGCGTACCGGGAGCTGCTCGCCAACGGCGACATCAAGGTCCGCGACACGGTGCTGGTCCAGGTGGCGGTGCCCAGCCGCGACCGGGTGGCGCAGTACCAGATCCTCCGCGACCGGGTGGAGCACCAGGTCGGCCGGATCAACGGTGAGTTCGGCCGGGTCGGCGAGCCGGCGATCCACTACCTCACCCAGCCGTTCGACCGCGCCGAGCTGGTGGCGCTCTACCGGGTCGCGGACGTGATGGCGGTGACGCCGCTGCGCGACGGCATGAATCTGGTCGCGAAGGAGTACGTGGCGGCCCGGGTCGACGGCACCGGCGCGCTGCTGCTGAGCGAGTTCGCCGGCGCCGCCTCCGAACTGGAGCAGGCGTACCTGGTCAACCCGCACGACCTCGACGGCCTGAAGCAGGGGCTGCTGGCCGCGCTGCGCGCCGGCCCGGAGGACGTCGCGGCCCGGATGCGCGCGATGCGCGAACACCTGGCCCACAACGACATCCACGCCTGGGCGGCGTCCTACCTCAGCGCACTGGAGGAGAGCGGAACGCTCGTCGGCCGCCGCCCCGCCACCCGGTGACCCGAGCCCCGGCGCTCACCCCTGGGCGGGCGCCGGGTCCTTGTCCAGCCAGTCCAGGATCGCGTCGATCGGCTCGCGCCAGCGGGCGTCGAGCATCAGGTCGTGCCCCATGCCGGGGAACAGCAGCGGCGCCGAGGCGTATCGCCGGGCGGCCCTGGTCAGCGCCGTGGCCGGCAGCACCCGGTCGTCCGGGCTGCCGAGCACCAGCACCGGCGGGCGGCCCACCGCAGGCTCCGGCGACCGGCCGGTCAGCAGCTGCCACTGCGCCCGCCGCCCGGCCCGGCCCAGCCGGGCCAGGTGCCGCCGCGCGTCGGCGTCCGGCAGCTCCCGGCTGAACAACTGCCGCCGGTTGAGTCGCAGTCCGGCGCCGAAGACCGCAGGCACCGTGCCGACCGGGTTGCGCCGCAACGCCGTCCCGAACGTCCCCCAGCCGCCGAGCACCGGCGCCACCAGCACCGCGGCCCGCGCCGGGTAGCGGGCCATCGCGTGCGCCACGACCCGGGCGCCGGCGCCGTGCCCCACCAGCACCGCCTGCCGCGGCAGGCTCGCCGCCACCTGCGTCACGTCATGGGTGTACGACCGCAGCGTCGCCTCCGGCGCCGGCTCGCTGCCGCCGTGCCCGCGCAGACTCAGCGCGTACGCCGGGAAGCCGCGACCGGCGGCGTGCCCCAGCCAGTGCTCGGCGAACGCCCACGCCCCGTGCCCGAACCCGGGCACGAACAGCAGCGGCGGCTTCGCCTCCTCCCGCTCCGGCAGGGCGGCGAGCACCTCGCGGCGGGCGGGCCGCTCCGGGCGGGCCCACTCCCAGGACCGGACCACCCGCACCTGCTCGGCCGCCGTCATTTACCCTCCTCCAGCTCGTGCAGCGCCCGCTGGAGCGCGCGCAGGTAGTCGGCGTGCCCGACCTCGAACCAGTGCCGGGTGCTGTCCTTGACCTTCGCCGAGTACCGCTCGCCCAGGCCGGCCCGGACCTTGCGGTCGAACGCGGCGGCCCGCTCCGGCCGGGTGGCGCGCAGCGTGAGCAGCCGGGCGAACAGCACGCTCTGCCAGTGCGAGATCGGGAAGATGCCGGAGTCGGGCTGCACCAGGCCGACCACCGCGAGCGTGGGGTGACCGGCGGTGAACGCGTTGAGCCACAGCCGGGGCCGCCCGGAGCCGTCCTCGTCGCCGAGCACCCGGCCCTTGAGGAACTCGAAGCGCGGCAGGTAGCCGGTGGCGAAGACGACCAGTTCCGGGTCTATCCGGCGGCCGTCGGTCAGCTCCACCGCGCGGTCGTCGAACCGGGCCACGTCCGGCACCGGGGTGACCTCGCCGTGGCCGACGTAGTAGACGAGCTGGCTGTTGGCGATCGGGTGCGTCTCGTAGACCCGGTGGTCCGGTTTGGGCATGCCGAACCGGGTCAGGTCGCCGACGGTCAGCCGCAGCGTCCAGTGGTAGAGCCACTGCCGTACGCGCAACGGCACCCGCAGCGCCAGCAGCGTGTCGTTCACCTGGTCGGCAGGGCGGCCGAGGACGTACTTCGGGGCGTACCAGTAGCCGCGGCGGGTGGAGTGCCAGCAGTGCGACGCCTGCTGGGCCGCCTCCACCGCGATGTCGCAGCCGGTGTTGCCCGCGCCGACCACGAGCACCCGCTTGCCGCGCAACTGCGCCGGGTCCTTGTAGGACGAGGCGTGCATGACCTCGCCGCGGAACTCCTCCAGCCCCTCGTAGCGGGGCAGCTTGGGCGACCAGTTGTGGCCGTTGGCGAGCACCACGGCGGCGTACCGGGAGGTGCGCTCGGGGCCGTAGCCGCCGGTGCTGCGCGTGGTCACGTCCCAGCGGTCCCCCTCGACCGGCTCGACGCGGACCACCTCGGTGCCGAACCAGACGTGCTGGCGCAGGTCGAAGTGGTCGGCGTACCGCTCGAAGTAGGACAGCAGCTGGCTGTGGTGCGGGTAGTCCGGCCAGTCGTCGGGCATCGGGAAGTCGGGGAACTGGGTGAACGGCCGGGACGAGATCAGGTGGGTGCTGGCGTACACCGGGCTGCGGTCGTGCCGCCAGTTCCAGGCGCCGCCGACGCCGGTCTCCCGCTCGTAGCAGTCCACGCCGAAGCCGGCCTCGCGCAGGTTCTTCACGGCGGTCAGGCCGCTGGCGCCGGCGCCGATCACGCAGACCGTGTCGCCCCGGTCGGAGACCGGGCGGTCGTCGCGGACCGGGACGTCCGTCCGGTCCGGATCGGGGCGGCCGGGGTCGGTGGAGGAGGACACCGCGAATTCTCCTTTGTGCGGCACGCGTGCCGGGTCGGAGCGAAATCCTGCCGAGAATGCCCGCCGTTGTCCAGCCATCGGATCCGGCACCCGGCGCCCGCCCGGCTCCCCTGACTCAGCGTCACCGCAGAGCCGGTCACCGAGCGTGAGTGGACCGGCGGCGCGGGAGGCGTACCCTCTTCCGCCCTTTGCTCTGCAGCCACGGACGCAGCACCGCCGGGAGCTGCGCCGATGTCTCGCGGCCGTCCGGCCGGGACGCGGCCCGCCGGTCACGGCGGGTAGCGGGTGCGTATATGGCGGCAGAGCAAAGGCGGCGAAGCGGTGGTCCTGCTGGCCGCCAGGCACCTGACCGTGCGTCACGGCCCGACGGTCCGGCCGCTGCGCAAGCGCGGGCGGACGCGCGGCGCAGGCGGGCGCGCGGCGTGGGCGCGGACAGGCGTTCGACGCGGGTGGACCGCCGGACGAGGTGCGGCCCGGCGGTCCGTGCCGGTCAGGCGGTGGGCAGCAGCAGGTCGACCAGGACCGGGAAGTGGTCGCTGGCCCGGCGGGCCGCCGGCGTGTCCACCACGTCGTAGTCGACCACCGTGATCCGGGGGTCGACGAACAGCGCGTCGATGCGGCGGCGCGGGTCGGCGCAGGAGAACGTGTGCCGGTCGGCCCGGTCGGCGGCGAGCGCCGTGTCGGTGAGCCCCTCGGCGAGCGTCTGCCAGGCCGGCCCGTCCGGGCCCTCGTTGATGTCCGCGCCGGCCACCACGGGCAGCGTGGACGCGGCCAGCTCACGCTTGAACGCCACCGCCTGGGCGGGCCGCTCGGCCGGGTCGGTGGACAGGTGCGAGCCGGCCAGCAGCACGTCGACGCCGCCCACACGGCAGTGCGCATACGCGGCGCCGCGCATGTGCCGTCCCGGCGTCAGCGGGTACCGCTGGCAGCTGGTGTCGACGACCCGCAGCCGCAGGCTGGTCAGCAGCACGTTGCCCAGCGACGGCAGGCCACCGGCCGCCACCACCATGCCGAACGACTCGGCCAGCGCGGCGGTCTTCTGCCGCCACCGGAACCGGCGCGGTCCCTCCTGGACGATCACCACGTCCGGGGCCGCCGTCCGGACCACCTCGGCCAGCGCGGCCGTGTCGTCGCGCTGGCTGTGGATGTTGTACGACACGACCCGCAGCGGCACACCCGCATCAGTCATGTCAGATCCGCCGGGCCAGGTCGGCGGCACCGATCACACCGGCGGTGTTGCCCAGCTCGGCCGGGCGCACCTCGGCGACGGGCAGGCGGCTGCGCTGGGCCAGCGCGTCGGCGAACGACCGCCGGGTCGGGCCGAGCAGCAGGTCACCGGCGTCGATCACGCCGCCGCCCACCACCAGCACCTGCGGGTCGAGGATCTGCGCCATGTCGGCGAGGCTGGTGCCGAGCCAGCGGCCGACCTGGGCGAACGCCTCGGTGGAGACCGGGTCGCCGCCCTTCGCGGCGGCGGTCACCATCGGACCGGTGATCGTCTCGGCCTCGCCCCCGGCCAGCTCCAGCAACGCGGCCGCCCGGTGCGGCTCCTGCCGGGCGGCGGCGCGGGCGAAGCGGACCAGCGCGCTGCCGCTCGCGTACTGCTCGATGCAGCCCAGCCGGCCGCAGCCGCACTGGTGGCCGTCCGGCACGGTGAGCATGTGGCCCAGCTCGGCGGCGATGCCGTTGGCGCCGCGGACCAGGCCACCGCCGAGCACGATGCCGCCGCCGACACCGGTGCCGATGGTGAACATGACCATCGAGTCGTCGGCGTCGCGGGCCGCGCCGTAGCGGAACTCCGCCCAGGCGGCCACGTTCCCGTCGTTCTCCACGATCACCGGCAGGCCGGTGGCGTCGCCGACGTACGCGCGCAGCGGCTCGTCCCGCCAGGCCAGGTTCGGGGCGAACAGCACGGTGGAGCGGGAGGCGTCGATCCAGCCCGCGGCGCCGATGCCGACCGCCTCCACGGCGTGACCGGCGGCCAGTTCGGTGACCACCTCGATGATGACGTCGCGGGTCTTGGCCACGTCGTCGGCGGGGGTGTCCCGTCGCGTCTGCACGAGTACCGTGCCGGCGTCGTCCACGACACCGCCGGCCACCTTCGTGCCACCGACGTCGACTCCGATGGTCAGCGTCACCGCTGCCACTCCCCTCTGCTGTGCTGCCCGGGGACCGGCCGAACCGGCCGTACGGTCCCGGGATGTCCGGTGGTCAGGCCCCGTCGCCTGGTGCGTCCGCGCCCACCTCTCCGGACGCCCGCGAGGCGGGCACCACGGGACGGCCGGCCGGTGTCCGGCTCGTGTCCGGCTCCGGCGGCCCGGCGGCGTCGGCGGTGGCACCCGAATCGGCCGCGCCCTCCCCCCGGGTGGCGGCGGACCACACGTCCTGCTCGGGTGCCGGCTGAGAATCATGCCCGGTACGGGTCGCCTCGCGCCACACGTGGTCCCCGGATCCGGCCGGTGCGGCGGTGCCGGCGTCGGCGGTTCGCTCCGGCTCAGCCGGGGTGAACGCGCGCAGCAGGCTGGCCACCCCGGCCGCCAGGTCCCCGGCACCGGTGGCAAGCCGCTCGGCGAACTCGGGACTTGGATCCCGCAACGCGGCGATACCGCGACAGACGGGGCAGACACAGCATTCCGGCGAGCCGGTGGCGAAACCGGCGGGCGCGGGCGTCTCCGGAGCGGGGCCGGCGCCGGGCGGGGTGTGACCGAGGACACCGGAGAGGATCCCACCGAGCGGACCCCAGGCGCCGGAGCCGGGTGCGGCGGCGGCCATCTTCGCGCCGGCGAGCAGTGTGGCGACGAGGCGCTCGGCCTCTTCCCGGGCCGAACCCGGATCAGTGGTGCCCATGGTTCGGCTCCTCCAGCGTGACTACCGGGACGACGGTCGGGTCATTGCGCCGCACCGGGTGCTTCTACCCGGCGCTTGAGCTGCTTCAACGCCGCGTCCATGATCATTTTCTCGGCCTTGCGGCGGAACATGCCGAGCATCGCCACGGACAGCTCCACCTCAAGGGTGTACGTCACCGTGGTCGTCCCGTCCGGGTTGCCCACCAGGTCGTACGACCCGCGCTGGGAGCGCTGCATCTTCGACGGGGCGACCAGGTGCCACTCGATCCGGGAGATGTCCTCGGCGTACTCGTATGCCAGCACGTACTCGTCGGCCATCACGCCCGCGTCGAGGGTGAACCGGACCTGGCTGGCGTAGCCGTCCTCGTACTCCTCGATCACCTCGGCCCGGCGTACCGCCTCGGCCCACTCGGGATAACTCGGGAAGTCGCAGATGACGGCCGCCACCCGGTCCGGTGACGCGCCGACGATGATCGACTGGGTGGAGGAGTCCGCCATGTGGGGAGGCTACCCGGCCGCCTCCCGCCCGGTCCCGCTCCACCCGCCGGACGGCGTCCCACCAGCCGGGCGGGCAACCTCCCTGGCAGACCCCCCGGGGTGTGCGGGTAGGTTTCGACAGAGCCGACCAGGCCGGCCCCCGCCGGTAGAGCACGAGGGAGTGCAGGTGCGCGAGTTCTCCGTCCCGCCGATCGTCACCGTCGGCGACGCGGCCAACCTGACCGACCCGGTCTGGGAAAACGCCGAGGTCGCCCCGAACACCGTGCAGTTCGTCCGCCCCGGCGCGGGAACGGACGCGCGCGAGGATGTCACCTGCCGCCAGTTCCGCGACGAGGTGGTGGCGGTGGCGCAGGGCCTGATCGCCGCAGGCGTCTCGCCCGGCGACCGGGTCGGCCTGATGAGCCGCACCCGCTACGAGTGGACCCTGTTCGACTACGCGATCTGGGCGGCCGGCGCGGTGACCGTGCCGATCTACGAGACCTCCAGCGCCGAGCAGGCCGCCTGGATCCTCGGCGACTCCGGCGCCGTGGCGGTGGTGGTGGAGAGCACCGCGCACGCCACCATGGTCGCCGGCGTCCGGGACCGGCTGCCCGAGCTGCGCGAGGTGTGGCAGATCGACCTGGGCGCCGTCGACGACCTGGTCGCCGCCGGTGCGTCGGTGGACCGGGCCGAGGTGGAGACCCGCCGCTCGCTGCTCAAGGCCGACGACGTCGCCACGATCATCTACACCAGCGGCACCACCGGCCGGCCCAAGGGCTGCGTGCTGACCCACCGCAACATCTACTCCGACATCGCCAACGCGGTGCCGGTGCTGCCGAACCTGTTCCGCCAGGGCGCCTCCACCCTGCTGTTCCTGCCGCTCGCGCACGCCTTCGCCCGGCTCATCCAGGTCGGCGTCGTGCACGCCCGGGCCACCATGGCGCACTGCGCGGACACCAAGAACCTGGTCGCCGAGCTGCAGGACTTCAAGCCGACGTTCGTGCTCTCCGTACCCCGGGTCTTCGAGAAGGTCTACAACGGCGCGCGGCAGAAGGCCGAGTCCGAGGGGAAGGGCAAGATCTTCGACCGCGCGGAGAAGGTCGCCATCGCGTGGAGCGAGGCCCAGGAGCTGCCGGGCGGTCCCGGCCTCGGGCTGCGCGCGCAGCACGCCCTCTTCGACAAGCTGGTCTACCGCAAGCTGCGGGCGGCGATGGGCGGCCGGTGCCGCGACGCCATCTCCGGCGGCGCGCCGCTGGGCGCGCGGCTCGGGCACTTCTTCCGCGGCGTCGGGGTGACCATCTGCGAGGGGTACGGCCTCACCGAGACCTCGCCGGCCGCCGCCGCCAACCTGCCCACCGGCACCCGGATCGGCACCGTCGGCCGCCCGCTGCCCGGCGTGACCATCCGCATCGACGACGACGGCGAGGTCCTGATCGCCGGCGACATCGTCTTCCAGGGCTACTGGCACAACGACGCGGCCACCGCCGAGGCGATCAGCACCGACGGCTGGTTCCGCACCGGCGACCTCGGGCACCTGGACGACGACGGCTACCTGAGCATCACCGGCCGCAAGAAGGAGATCATCGTGACCGCCGGCGGCAAGAACGTCGCCCCGGCGGTGCTGGAGGACCAGGTGCGGGCGCACCCGCTGATCAGCCAGTGTGTGGTGGTCGGCGACCGGCAGCCGTTCATCGCCGCGCTGGTCACCATCGACGAGGAGGCGCTGCCGAAGTGGCTGGCCGGGCAGGGGCGTCCGGAGACCACGAGCATGGCCGAGCTGCGCGACGACGCGGCGCTGCGCGCCGAGGTGCAGTCCGCGATCGACCAGGCCAACCAGGCGGTCTCCAAGGCCGAGGCGATCAAGGTGTTCCGGATCCTGCCGCATGACTTCACCGAGACCACCGGCGAGCTGACCCCGTCGCTGAAGGTCAAGCGTCAGGTCGTGCACAAGACGTACGCCTCGGAGATCGCCGAGATCTACCGGGGCTGACTACCATCCGTCACGTGCCCGCCTCCACATCCCGCCAGCCGTCGACGCAGCCCCTCGCGGCGGCGGCTCGCGCGGTCCTCCTCGCGCTGGTCGCCGCCCTGACCCTGTTCGCCACCCGCGACGCCACCCAGCTCTGGTGGATCGCGCTGCTGGGCGTCGCCGGCCTGCCCGCCGTGCTCGCCCCCCAACACCGGCTGCTCGCCCCGATCAGCCGCTTCGCCGAGGTGGTGGTGCTCGGGCTGGCCGCCAGCCAGGTCGCCGCCGACACCCATCTGTCCGGCGTGACCGGCGGGGTGGGCGCCTCGGCGGTGCTGCCGTACCTCGCCGTGCCGGTCACCGTGACCGCGCTGAGCCGCCGGTTCCGCGAGGGCGCCGCGCTGCTCGCCGTGGCGGCGGCGACGCTGCTGGCCAGCGCCGCGTTCACGCAGGTCGACGGCGGGCCGCAGCTCGGCCAGGTCGGCTACCTCGCGGTCTGTGCCCAGTGGCTGATCCTCGCCGGGCTCGGCCTCTACACCGCCGGCACGCTCCAGCGCGTCATGCGGGTGCGCGGCGAGGGCAAACCCCAGCCGTACGCCGAGGCGACCCGCCTGCTCACCCAGCTCCGTACGGTCGCCCGCCAGCTGCCCGGCGCCACCCTCGACCCGGGTGGCATCTCCGAGCACCTGCTGGAGGAGCTGCGGGTGGTGGCCAAGACCGACCGGGGCGCGGTGCTGTCCGCCAGCGGCGGCGGCCGGCTCGTGGTGCTCGCGCAGATCGGCGCGGACCGGGTCGACTGGGAGACCACGCTCGACGCCGACTCCGCCATCGCCGACGCCTGGGCCAGCCAGCAGCCGACCGTCTCGGCCCGCTCGCAGGCCCGGTCCCGGCGCTCCGGCGAGGTCTCCGCGCTGATCGTCCCGCTGGTGGCGGGCGTACGCACTGTCGGCCTGGTGGTGATCGAGGCGGACACCGCCGCCGCGTACCCGCCGCCCGTGGTGTCCCGGGTGACGGCGCTGACCGGCCCGGCGGCGCTGCGGCTGGAGGCCGCGCTGCTCTTCGACGAGGTGCGCTCGCTGGCGACCAACGAGGAGCGGCAGCGGCTGGCCCGGGAGATCCACGACGGGGTCGCCCAGGAGCTGGTCATGGTCGGGTACGGAATCGACAACGCGCTCGCCACCGTGCACGAGGACGCGGAGGAGACCGCCGACTCGCTGCGCACGCTGCGCCAGGAGGTCACCCGGGTGATCACCGAGCTGCGGCTGAGCCTGTTCGAGCTGCGCAGCGAGGTGGACCGGCACGGTGGCCTGGCCGCCGCCATCGCCGAGTACGCCCGCACCGTCGGCGCGTCCGGCGGCCTGCGGGTGCACCTGTCGCTGGACGAGTCCACCGCCCGGCTGCCGGCCGCCACCGAGGCCGAGTTGCTGCGCATCGCGCAGGAGGCGGTGACGAACGCGCGCAAGCACGCCGGCGCGTCGAACCTGTGGGTCACGTGCGAGGTGGATCCCCCGTACACCCGAATCGAAGTGTCGGATGACGGTCACGGCATCGGTGACCAGCGCCCGGACGGGCACTATGGCCTTGCGATCATGGCCGAGAGGGCGGAACGTATCCGAGGCCGGTTGGAGATCAGGCCGCGGCAGCCGAGTGGGACGACTGTGGCGGTGGTGCTCGGTTCGTCGCCCCGGCGCGATAAGGTGCGCGGCAGCGCCGCAGCAGCAGAAGGGGAGTAACCCGAGGATGACCAGCAGTCCGACACCGGCCACCCGTACCAAGGTTCTCCTGGTCGACGACCACGACCTCATCCGCAAGGGGCTGCGTCACGCGTTCGAGCGCGACCGTCAGTTCGAGGTCGTGGGCGAGGCGGCCACCGCTGCGGAGGGCGTGCGCCAGGCCGGCGCGCTCCAGCCCGACGTGGTGATCATGGACCTCCGCCTGCCCGACGGCAGCGGCCTGGAGGCCACCCGCGCCCTGCGCAAGTCCAGTGCGTCCATGGGCATCGTCGTGCTCACCATGTACGCCGGTGACGACCAGCTCTTCGGCGCCCTGGAGGCGGGTGCGAGCGCGTTCGTGCCGAAGACCGCCCCGGCCGACGAGGTGGTGGCCGCCGCCCGGCACGCCGCCTCCTCCCCCAGCGCGTTCACCGCCGCCGACCTGGCCGAGGCGATGAAGCGCCGGCTGGCGCCGTCCGGCCCGCAGCTGTCCCCCCGTGAGGGCCAGGTGCTGCGGCTGCTCGCCGACGGCATGAGCGTGGCCGGCATCGCCAAGCAGCTGTTCGTCAGCGAGTCGACCGCCAAGACCCACATCTCCAAGCTCTACGAGAAGCTGGGTGCCGCCAACCGGGCGCAGGCGCTGATGACCGCGCTGCGGCTGGGGCTGCTGGAGGCCCCGGACGCCCCGAAGTTCTGAGGCGTACCGCCGGAAGAGGCCCCGTCCACCACGGACGCGGGCCTCTCGGCGTTCCCGGCCACGTGTGGTCGCGTACGGTGAGCAGCCGGACGCGTAGCGACGGCGGTCTTTGCACCGCGACGGCGGAGGGGCAGAATACCCGGGTGATCCGCGCGGCGGTGATGACCGCGTGTCGCCGACACCCGAGGGGCAGGACATGCAGCGGCCGGACTGGGCACCCGAGACGATCGACATCGAGCGCCCCAGCGTCGCCCGCATGTACGACTACTACCTCGGCGGCTCGCACAACTTCGCCGCCGACCGGGCGGCCGCCCGCGCGATGGTGGAGGCGGTGCCGGAGGCGCCGCTGATGGCGCAGGCCAACCGCGCGTTCCTGCGCCGGGCGGTGCAGTACCTCGCCCAGGCCGGCATCCGCCAGTTCCTCGACATCGGCTCCGGCATCCCGACCGTCGGCAACGTGCACGAGATCGCCCAGCGGATCGACCCGGAGTCGCGCGTGGTCTACGTCGACGTGGACCCGGTGGCGGTGGCGCACAGCCAGGAGATCCTGGCCGGCAACGAGCACGCCGCGGTGCTCCAGGAGGACCTGCGCAACCCGGAGGCGATCCTCGCTCACCCGGAGGTCACCCGGCTGCTGGACTTCACCCGGCCGGTCGCCGTGATGGTCGTGGCGGTGCTGCACTTCATCCCGGACGCCGACCGCCCGGAGGAGATCCTGCGGACGCTGCGCGGGGCGCTGGCGCCCGGCAGCCACCTGGTGCTCTCCCAGGCCAGCGAGGACGGCCGCGCCGGCACCGGCGAACGGGCCGAGGCGGAGCGGGTCTACCGGCGTACCGACAGCCAGCTCTGGATCCGCAGCCGGGCCGAGATGACCGCGCTGTTCGACGGCTTCGAGCTGGTCGACCCGGGCGTGGTGTGGGTGCCGCAGTGGCGGCCGGACTCCCCCGACCAGGCGGAGAACGCCGAGCGGGCCGTCTTCATGGGCGGGGTCGGGCGGCTCGGTGGGTGACGACGCGGCCCGCAGCAGGCCCGGCGTCTTCGCCCGGGCCTGGGCCAAGGCGGTGTCCGGCACCAGCTACCTGCCGATGACCCAGTCGCAGCTGGAGGAGATGCTGCAACGGCTCACCGACCGGCTGGCCCAGGCGCTGCGCGCCGAACCGTTCGACCTGCGGATCGGCCAGCAGGTCGGCGCGGAGCTGGTGCAGGCGCACATCGCCTCCGCGGAAGGGCTGGGCCGCACCGTCGAGGTGATCCAGCTGCGCCTGGTCCGCGACCTCGACCTGGTCGTCGACGACGTCGAGGACCGGATGGCCCGGCTGCTCGCCACGGTCGCCACCGGGTACGCCCGCGCCCTGCGCGACCGCACGCTGGACGAGCAGGAGTCCATCCGCCGGGCCGCCATGATGGCCCGTGCGCAGGCGGAACGGGCGCTGCGCGACAGCGAGGCCCGGTTCCGGCACCAGGCCACCCACGACCCGCTCACCGGCCTGCCGAACCGCACGCTGTTCACCGAACGGCTGACCGCCGCGATCACCGCGCCGGGGCGGGGCGCCGACCGGGTCGGTGTCTGCTTCCTCGACCTGGACCGGTTCAAGGTCGTCAACGACTCCCTCGGCCACCAGATCGGCGACTCGCTGCTGGTGACGGTGGCGCAGCGCCTGCACCGGGCGCTCGGCGAGCACCTGGTGGCCCGGCTCGGCGGCGACGAGTTCGTGATCCTGGTCGAACGCACCGTCGGCACCGACGACGCGGTGAAGGTCGCCGAGGCGGCCCTCGCCGCGGTACGCGAACCGGCGCTCGTCGACGGCCACGAGCTGACCGTCTCCGCCAGCATCGGCATCGTGGAACGCCCGGTCGCGGGCACCTCGCCGATGGACCTGATGCGCGCGGCCGACAGCACGCTGCACTGGGCCAAGGCCGCCGGCGGGGCCCGCTGGTCGCTGTTCGACGCCGACCGCAACCGCCGCGACCTGGCCCGGTACGCGCTGTCCGCGGCGATCCCCGCCGCGCTGGACCGGGGCGAGTTCTACCTCGACTACCAGCCGCTGACGTCGTTGCGCGACGGGCGGGTGCTCGGCATGGAGGCGCTGGTGCGCTGGCGTCACCCGGAGCTGGGTGTGCTGCGGCCGGACAGCTTCATCCCGCTGGCCGAGGAGACCGGGTTGATCGTCCGGCTCGGCAGCTGGGTGCTGGCCGAGGCGTGCCGCGAGGCGGGCACCTGGCCGGACGCGGAGGGCGACGCGCCGTTCGTCAGCGTCAACCTCGCCGTCCGGCAGTTGCACCGCACCGACCTGGTGACCGAGGTACGCGGCGTGCTCGGGCGCACCGGCCTGCCGCCGCACCGGCTGCAACTGGAGATCACCGAGAGCACCATGATGAGCACAGTGGTCGAGCCGGTGCGGGCCCTGCGGGTGCTCGGTGACCTCGGGGTCCGGGTCGCCATCGACGACTTCGGCACCGGCTACTGCAACCTCGCGTACCTGCGGGACCTGCCGGTCGACGAGCTGAAGGTGGCGGGCGAGTTCGTGACCGGCCTGCGCGCGCCGGGCAGCGGCACCGACGAGCGGATCCTCGCCTCGCTCGTCTCGCTGGCGCACGCGCTGGACCTCACAGTCACCGCCGAGGGCGTGGAGACGGCCGACCAGGCCGACCGGCTGCGCGCGATCGGCTGCGACGCCGGGCAGGGCTGGCACTTCGGCCGTCCCGGCCCGGCCGCGCCGCACCTGGGCCGGGTGCCCGCCCACGTCGACGCGGCCTCCTGACGCGGCCGTCGCCCTGACCCGGCCGCCGCCCTGACCCCGCCGCCGCCTGACCCGGCCGGCCCGCAGTTGCCCTGATCCGGCCGGCACGCGGCCTGCCGGCCCGGCCCGCGCGGGGTCAGCCGGCCAGCAGGGCGGCCATCCGCTGTGCCTGCGTCTCCCAGCGCCACTCCCGCTCCACCCAGGCGCGCCCGGCGGCGCCGAACTGCCGGGCCAGATCCCGGTCGGCGAGCAGCGTGGCCACCCGGTCGGCGAGCTGTGCCACGTCCCGGCCCCCGACCACGTACCCGGTCTCCCCCTCGCGCACAGCGTCCGGCGCGCCGCCGGAGTCTCCGGCCACCACCGGCAACCCGGTCGCGCTCGCCTCCAGGTAGACGATCCCGAGGCCCTCCACGTCCAGCCCGCGGTTGCGGGTACGGCACGGCATCGCGTAGACGTCGCCGGCCGCGTAGTGGGCGGGCAGCTCGGCCGAGGGCACCGAGCCGGTGAAGACCACATCGCGTTCCAGCCCGGTCTGCCGGGCCAGCTTCTCCAGCGTCGACCGGTACGGGCCGCCGCCGACCACGAGCAGCGCGGCGTCCGGCACCCGCCGGCGGATCTCCGGCAGCGCGCGGATCAGCATGTCCTGGCCCTTGCGGGGCACCAGCCGCGACACGCACACCACCACCGGCCGGTCGGCCAGCCCGAGCCGTGACCGGACCCGCCCGCCGTCGACGTCCGGGTGGTAGGTGTCCACGTCCACGCCGGGCGCGAGCCGCCGCAGCTCGGTGAGCCCGTCCAGCACGCGGGCCAGCCGCGCCCGGGTGTACTCGCCGAGGTAGGTGGTCACGTCCACGCCCCGCCCGATCCGGCGCAACGCCGACCGGGCGCCTGGGAGCGCCGCCCAGCCGACCTCGTGGCCGTGGGTCAGCGCCACCGCCCGGCGGATCCCGGCCCGCCGCCGCAGGCCCGCGGCGAGCAGCCCCAGCGGGGCCGCCGCGCCGAACCACACGGTGTCGCAGTCGTACGCGCGCGCCAGCCGCGCCGCCCGCCGGGCGATCAGCGGGGTGGGCAGCAGCACCCGGGTCCGCTCCCGGACCACCTCGAACGGCTGGTCGGCGTCGAACTTCTCCGCCCCGCGCCAGCTCGACGCGTACACCACCACCGAGCCGGGCTGCTGGCGTACCGCGAGGTTGTGCACGAACGACTGGATGCCGCCGGGGCGCGGCGGGAAGTCGTTGGTGATCAGCAAGGTACGGCTCATCGGCCGGACTCCCTGGCGTAGGCGCGGGCGGCGGCCATCCGCTCCACGGTGGACGGGTGGGTCGCCGACCAGAGGCGCTCCCAGCGCGGCGGGTCGGGGTCGGCCAGGTTGACCCCGGCCAGTCGCCGCTGCATCGCCTCGAACGTCGCCGGGTCGCCGGTGAGCGCCAGCGCGTGGGCGTCGGCGCGGGCCTCGATCCGGCGGGAGACGAGCGCCTGCACCGGGGTGGAGAGCAGGCCGGCGACCGTGACCAGCACGACCAGCAGCGGGAACGCCCGCGGCTGGGCGATCGAGTCGACGCCGGCGAGCCGCAGCAGCGGCGTCCACGAGCCGATCAGGTAGAGCGCCACCACCGCGGCGGCGGCACCGAGCGCGCCGAGCACCGTGCCGGTCCACACGTCCCGGTCCTTCGCGTGCCCCAGCTCGTGGGCGACCACGCTTGTCACCTCGGCCGGTTCCGCCTCGCGCAGCAGCGTGTCGTAGACGACCACCCGCCGGGTCGGGCCCAGCCCGGAGACGTACGCGTTCACCGCACTGGTGCGCCGGGACGCGTCGGCGACGAGCACGTCGCGCACCGGTACGCCGTCCCGGGCGGCCATCGCGGTCAGCTCGCTGCGCAGCGGGCCCGGCTCCATCGGGGTGAACCGGTTGAACACCGGCTCGACCAGCACCGGCAGCACGAACGACAGCACCACCACCAGGACCGCCGCGCCGGCCGCGCCGAACGCCCACCACCAGCGCGGGGCGAGCCGTACCACTGTGTAGAAGCCGAGCAGGACCAGCGCGCCGATCACCGCGCTGACCGCGTACGACTTGAGCAGGTCGACCGCCCAGCCGCCCCAGGTCTGGGTGCTCAGCCCGTAGCGGACCAGCACGGTCCGGCGCCAGGCCGCGAACGGCAGCGTGAGCAGGTCGGCGAGGAACATGACGGCGAGCCCGCCGAGCACGGCCTGCGCGATCCAGTGCCCGCCGAAGGGCCGGCCGACCAGTTCGACAAGGCGCCCGCCCAGCGGGGTCAGCCCGAGCAGCAGCGCCACCACCAGCCCTACTGCGAGCGCCGACCAGGCCGCCGGGCGCAGCGCGCCGTGGAACGCCCGGCCCCGGGTCACCTGCTCGGCCGGGAGGTCTCGCAGTGCCGCGAGCTGGTCGGCGCGGGGCGCCGGCGGGCGGCTCCACGGCACCAGCAGCGCCACCGCCACGAGCAGCGCGACCACCAGGCCGCCCAGGGTCAGCAGCGCCCAGGCGCGCGGGGTCACCGACCCACCCCGCCGTCGTGCCCCGTCCGCGTCATGCCGCTCCCCTCCCGCCGTGACCGCCCATCCTATTGCCCGGCCCTCGATCGGGACCGCCGTGCCCGACGCGCGACCCGGCGGCGTGGCCCGGCATCAGTCGGGCAGGGCTCAGGCACGGCACCGGGGCCGGGGGGCGGGCAGCGGACGGCCGACAGAGCCCAGGGTCGACAGAGCCCGGGCAGGCAGGCGGTGTCAGGCGATTCGGCGACGGCCGCCACGGCGGGGCGCCGGTGCCCGTGTCTCAGCCGGTGGGGACGGCAGCACCTCCACGTCGAATCCGGCCCGCGCGAACACCTCGATCGCCCGGTGCTCGGCCGGGCCGAGATCGGCCGGGCCGGAGTCGAACAGGGCGGTCACCAGGCAGCCGGAGCAGCCGGCACCACGGTTGCCGCAGGTGTCGCAGTCGATCAGCATCAACGCCTCCTGACGGGTCGCCGGTGGCGGCCGGGGAAGGAGCCACCACCGTCGGTCACCACGACGCTAACGCTCGGGTACGACAGAACCGGACAACGAGGCAGCAGCCGCCGCGAAACCGAACCACTACGCCGAAGTGGCGCGATCAGCACGCGCGCGACCCCGCCACGTCCCCGAACTGGAGTCGATCAAGCGGCAGAAAGGACGGGCTCAGGAACGCGCCAGGCGCCGCAGCAGCGAGTCGGCGCCCAGCGGGTACGCGCCGTGCCGGCGTACCCCGTCGGCGACCTCGCGGTCCGAGGAGACCACGACCACCGGCCGCCCGGCCGGCTCGGCGCGGACCAGCCGGCGGATCAACTCGTCGGCGGTCTCCCCCTTGCGGGAGAACAGCACCCGCACGCCGCGCGGCGCCGGTGGCAGGCCGTGGATCCGCTCGGCGCCGTCGAAGACGACTGTGACCTCGTCCCCGGTCTGCGCGGCGATCCCGCCCAGCCCGGTGATGAGCCGCTTGCGCTGCTGCTCCAGCGACATCTCGCCGAAGCCGCGCTTGGTCACGTTGTAGCCGTCCACCACCAGGTGCGCCCGCGGCAGCGCGAGCAGCTGGTCGAGGCGGGCCGGGTCGTCGGTGTCGCGGGCCCGCGTCGACGGGCCGGCCGGTGCGGCGCCCGGCTGCTCGGCGAACGCGTCGGCGACGAAGTCGGCCGGGAGCTTGTCCACCGGGTCGAGCGCCAGCTCGCGGCGCAGCCCCACGGCGGCCTGGCCGATCGTCTCCAGCAGCAGCCACAGCCGCGCGTCGTCGACCGAGCGGGCCTCCTTGGCGCTGGCCCGGGCCACTCCGGCGGCGGCCTCCGCCTCGGCCAGCCGGGCCCGGGCGCGGCGCAGCTCGGCGTCCGCGTCGGCGGCGGCGCGGGCTGCCCGCCCCCGCTCGGTGGCGAGCATCTCGGTGGCCTTGCGCTCCCGGGCCTGGGTCTCCCGCAGGGTACGGGTCAGCTGGCGGGCCTCCTCGCGGAGCTGCCCCAGCTCCTCCCGGACCCGGGCCAGCTCGTCGCGCAGCTTCTCCGCCTCGACCCGGGCCACCGCACGGTCGTGCTCGGCGCGGGCGGCCCGCTGTTCGGCCTCGCGTACCAGTTCGGCCACTACCGCGCTGTCTGCCTCGGCGCGTACCGCCTCGCCGCTGGCGTCGATGAGTTCCCGCCAGCCGCGGGGCCGGGCCAGGTAGGCCAGGGCGGCCACCTCGACCGGATCGGCGGCGGCCGGTGCGGTGCCCTCGACCACAGCCGCGCCCAGGTCACCGGCGTCGGCGAGGACCCGGGCGGTGATCCGCTGCCGGAACAGCGGATCGGCGGTGAGCTGCGCGGCGATCGCGGGCGCGCCGAGGCGGGCGCGACGGTTGGGGGCGAACTTGGCGACCCGCCGCAGCGGCACCGGCACCTCGTCGGCGGGCAGGCCGGGCAGCACGGCGGCGGTCAGCGTGACGATCCGCTGCCGGACCGGCTCGGGCAGCACGGGCTCGGGCTCGATCGCGGGTGGCGCGTCCTCATCGGCGGGCACGCCGACCACCGGCTCCTCCACGGAGGAGTGGTCGTCGTACGGCTCGGTGAGGGGCATGAGGCAAGTCTCCCACCCCGAACGGGCCCACCGCCCGGTGAGTGAGCCGATCTCTCATCGTACCCCCGTGGTATCTCCTGGGGCGGCAGTGACAGGAGTGTCGGACCGTGCCGCTAGCGTCCCGCGGGTGACACGAGCGGAGTACGTCCAGGAGTCGCTGGCCGGCCTGGACCCGGCGGGCAGCGGTGTCGACCCGGCGCTGCCGCTCTACGCGACCACCTTCGTGGTGGTCGACCTGGAGACCACCGGCGGCGCTCCCGACGGCGGCGGGATCACCGAGATCGGCGCGGTGAAGGTCCGTGGCGGCGAGGAGCTGGGCGTGCTCGCCACGCTCGTCAACCCGGGCGTGCCGATCCCGCCGTTCATCACCGTGCTCACCGGCATCACCCAGGCCATGCTGCTGCCCGCCCCGCCGATCGAGCAGGTGCTGCCGAGTTTCCTGGAGTTCATCAGCGACGCCGTGCTCGTCGCCCACAACGCGCCGTACGACGTGGGTTTCCTCAAGGCGGCCTGCGCGAAGCACGGCTATCGCTGGCCCAACCCCCGGGTGCTGGACACGGCCGCGCTGGCCCGGCGGGTGCTCACCCGCGACGAGGTGCCCAACCGCAAGCTGGGCACGCTCGCCGCCTACTTCCGCACCGCGACCCAGCCCACCCACCGCGCGCTCGACGACGCGAAGGCCACAGTCGACGTGCTGCACGGGCTGATCGGCCGCCTCGGCGGGCACCGGGTCGGCACGGTCGGCGAGGCGATCGAGTTCGCCCGCGCGGTCACCCCCACCCAGCGCCGCAAGCGGCACCTCGCCGACGGGCTGCCGAAGGTGCCGGGCGTCTACATCTTCCGGGCCGCCGACGACCGGCCGCTCTACGTGGGCACGTCCGGCGACATCGCCACCCGGGTCCGCAGCTACTTCACCGCCGCGGAGAAGCGGGCCCGGATCTCCGAGATGCTCGCCGCCGCCGAGCGGGTGGAGGCGGTCGAGTGCGCCCACTCGCTGGAGGCGGAGGTCCGCGAGCTGCGGCTGATCGCGGCGCACGCGCCGCCGTACAACCGCAGGTCGAAGTATCCGGAGCGCCAGGTGTGGCTGAAGCTCACCGACGAGGCGTACCCCCGGTTGTCGATCGTGCGCGACATCGCGCCCACCGACACGGCCTACCTGGGGCCGTTCCGGTCCCGGCAGGCGGCGGAGCTGGCCGCCGCCGGCTTCCACGACGCGGTGCCGCTGCGGCAGTGCACGCACCGGCTCTCCCGGCGCACCACCATGCCGGCCTGCGCGCTGGCCGAGCTGGGTCGCTGCCCGGCGCCCTGCGAGCACCGGATCACCCCCGAGGAGTACGACGACGCAGCGGCGACGCCGTTCCGCACCGCCACCAGCGACGACCCCGGAGTGGTGGTGGACGCGCTGCTCGCCCGCATCGAGGTGCTGTCGGCCGCCCGGCGGTACGAGGAGGCGGCTGTGGTCCGCGGCCGGCTCGTCGCGGTGCTGCGCGCGGCGGTCCGGATGCAACGGCTGGCCGCGTTGACCGGCATCGCCGAGCTGGCCGCCGCCCGTCCGGCCGCCCGGGGCGGCTGGGAGCTGGCGCTGGTCCGGCACGGCCGGCTCGCCGGGGCCGGGGTGTCCCCGCCGGGTGTCCACCCGCGACCCACCATCGCGGCGATCCGCGCCACCGCCGAGACGGTGCTGCCCGGGCACGGTCCGGTGCCGGCCGCCACCGCCGAGGAGACCGAGCGGATCCTGTCCTGGTTGGAACGACCGGAGACCCGGCTGGTCGAGACGACAGACGGGTGGGCCTCGCCGGTGGCCGGTGCGGGGCGTTTCCGTGACCTGCTGACGAAGGCGGAGAACGGCGGATCCGCCAAACTCTCGACCGAACGCTCATGACCAACTGACCGATCGGACTACCTCGACTCCCTTAGTCTGTTAAAGGAGTGCAGACCTGCCCGATTCGCGGGCTCTGCTCCCGGTCGCCGGTTCCCGGTGGCCGAGGGCCGGGGTGAGGAGGTGTCCCAGGTGGACGTCGACGCCGGACACGGCGCCGCCCTGGGTGGCGCGCTCCCGACCCAGGGCGAACTACCGCTCACCCGCCGCCTGCGTTCCCTGCTCACCTGGCCGACGGCCGACGGCGACCCGGTCACCACACTGGTCCGCGCCCACCGTGGCATCCACGCGAGCGCCGACGCCTCGGTACTGCGCCGGGCCTACACGATCGCCGAGAACATGCACCGCGGCCAGTTCCGCAAGAGCGGCGAGCCGTACATCACCCACCCGCTGGCGGTGGCGCAGATCTGCGCCGACCTCGGCATGGACACCATCACCCTGGTCGCCGCGCTGCTGCACGATACGGTGGAGGACACCCGCTACACGCTCCAGGCGCTCCAGGAGGACTTCGGCCGCGAGGTCGCCCACCTGGTCGACGGCGTGACCAAGTTCGACAAGGCGTTCTACGGCAAGGCCGCCGAGGCGGAGACCGTCCGCAAGATGATCGTGGCGGCCGGCAAGGACGTCCGGGTGCTGGTGATCAAGCTGGCGGACCGGCTGCACAACATGCGTACGCTCGGCGTCCGCTCGGCCGCCTCCCGGGAGCGGATCGCCCGCAAGACCCAGGAGGTGCTGGTCCCGCTCTGCGACCGGCTGGGCATCCAGACGCTCAAACGCGAGCTGGACGACGTGGTGCTGCTGCACCTGCGGCCGGAGGAGCACGCGCGGATCGCCCGGTTCGTGCACGACCGGCCCGGCTGGGACGCCTACCTGGCCGACGTGGTGGCCCGCACCCGGGCGGCGTTGCGCCGCAACCGGGTCGACGCCGACGTCTCCCCCCGCCCCCGGCACCTCTACTCGATCTGGAAGGACACGGTCGCCGGCGACCACGCCGCCCCGTTCGACCTGCCCCGCATCGCGATCGTGGTGGACGGTCCGGCGACCGACTGTTACGCCGCGCTGGGCGCCGTGCACGGGCTCTGGCGGCCGGTGCCGGGCCGGTTCAAGGACTTCATCGCATCCCCGAAGAACAACCTCTACCGGTCGTTGCACACGAGCGTCTGCGGCCCGCAGGACCGCACGGTCGAGGTGCTGATCCGCACCACCGAGATGCACCGCTCCGCGGAGTACGGCGTGGCCGCCCACTACCGCTTCCCCCGGGCCGCGGGCCGGGGCGCCGACCGGGCGGACGAGCTGGCCTGGCTGCGCCGGGTGCTCGACTGGGAGCAGGAGACGGTCGACCCGACCCAGTTCATGGAGTCGCTGCGCTGTGATCTGTCCGAGGCGCAGATCCAGGTGGTGGCCGACGGGCGGCAGGTGGTGCTGCCGGCCGGGGCGACACCTGTCGACCTCGCGTACGAGCTGGGCACCGAGCGCGGCGACCACTGCCTGGCCGCCCGGATCAACGGCCGGCTCGCGCCGCTGTCCTCCGAACTGGAAGAGGGCGACGTGGTGGAGATCTTCACCGAGAACGACGCGGAGAGCGGCTTCGAGGCGGACGTGGCCCCGCGCGGCCCGCGCCGGGAGTGGCTGGGCTTCGTGAAGTCCCCGCACGCCCAGATGCAGATCAACCGCTGGTTCGCCGAGCACACCGAGCCGGGCATCTCGATCGCCGACAAGGTCCGGCTCGGCCGGGCCTCGATCGGCCTGGCGTTGCGCAAGCACAACCGGGGCCTGGCCAGCGACCTGCCGCTGCTGCGGCTGTCCGAGGAACTGGGCTACCCCGACCTGGAGACGCTGCTGGTGGCGGTCTTCGACCGCACCGTCGAGCCGGACACCGTGGTCCAGCAGTTGATCGATCTGGTCGACCACAGGCAGTAGACGGAGCCGGTCCGCGCCGGGACCACTAGCCTGGACGGCATGATCCCCCGCGCGCGTGCCACCGGACGGGCCCTCGGCTACCAGATCTTCTACCGGCTTCCGGTCCCGCTGCGACGGCGGCTGGTCCGGCTGGCCGTACCGAAGTACATCGTCGGCGCGGTCACGCTGGTCAAGGACACGGAGGCCACCGGCGCGGGCCGGATCCTGCTGCTGCGCCAGCCGCCCGGCTACAGCTGGACGCTGCCGGCCGGGCTGCTGCAACGCGGCGAGGCCCCGGTGGTCGGCGCCGCCCGCGAGCTGTACGAGGAATCAGGCGTCCGTCTGTCCCCCGACGCGCTGCGCCCGGCGGTGCCGAACGCGGTGGTGCACGCCAAGGGCTGGGTCGACGTGGTCTTCGAGGCGGAGGTGCCGGCGTCGACCACCGAGCTGAAGGTGGACGGCGCCGAGGTGTTCGAGGCCGCCTTCCATCCGCTCGACGACCTGCCCCGGCTCAGCCGCGCCACCGCCAACCTGCTCGGCTACTACGGCATCGGCCCGCGCGCCGGCGAGCACCCACCGGCCGCGTGAGCACCCCGTACGCGGGCACTGCGGCACCCGGGGTCGAGGTGTGCGCGGTGGTGCTGGCCGCGGGCGAGGGCACCCGGCTGCGCCCGCTCACCGAGCGGGTGCCGAAGGCGCTCTGCCCGGTGGGAAACGTCCCGCTGCTGGACCGGGCGCTGGCGCGGCTGGCCGGGCTCGGCCTGACCGGCCCGGAGCGGGTCGCGGTGAACGCCTGCTACCTGGGCGACCAGGTGGTCGCGCGGGTGGGCGGACGGGCCCACCTGTCGGTCGAGCCGGACGCCCCGCTCGGCACCGCCGGGGGTGTGGGCCGGCTGCGGGACTGGATCGACGGCCGGGGCGTGCTGGTCGGCAACGCCGACGCATACCTGGCCGACCCGCAGGCCCCGCCCGGGCCGGACATCGCCGCGCTGCTGGACGGGTGGGACGGGCACGGCGTACGCCTGCTCGGCCGTCCCGCCGACGACCCGCACGCCCCCGGGACCTTCGACGGCCACGAGTTCGTGGGTTTCTCGCTGCTGCCCTGGCGGCTGGTCCGCGACCTGCCACCCACGTTCGGCGACCTGGTCCGGGCGGTGTGGCGGCCCGCGGAGGCCGCCGGGGCGCTCACAGTCGTGCCCTACCGGGGGACGTTCTACGACACCGGCACCCCGGCCGACTACCTGGCCGCCAACCTGCACGCGGCGGGACCGGACGGACTGGTGGACCCGGCCGCGACGGTGGACGGCCGGGTCACCGGCTCGGTGATCGGCGCGGGCGCGCGGGTGCACGGCGACGTGGACCGGTCGGTGGTGTGGCCTGGTGCGACAGTCGCGGCCGGGGAACGCCTGCGCGAGGTGATCCGGGCCGGGGACGACCTGACCGTCCCGGCGGCGCGGTGAGGGGCGCGGGCTCTAGCATGGGCCTCGTCGCCGACGAACGGAGAACCGTCCCGTGATCACCGCGATCGTGCTGATCGACTGCGCCACCGACTCCATCCCCGAGGTGGCCGAGACCCTGGCCAACCTGCCCGGCGTCAGCGAGGTCTACTCGGTGGCCGGGCACGTCGACCTGATCGCCATGGTCCGGGTCCGGGAGTTCGAGCAGATCGCCCAGGTCATCGCCGGCAGCATCTCGAAGGTGCCGGGCGTGCTCAACACCGAGTCGCACATCGCGTTCCGCGCCTACTCGCAGCACGACCTGGAGGAGGCGTTCGCGATCGGGCTGGCGAACGCCGACTGACACGAGCCGGTGACCGGCCCGCCCTCGCGGGCGGACCGGCCACCGTCGACCGTGCGGTACGTCAGCTCTGGCTGGGCACCGGGGTCTCCGTGGTGCCCGGAGCGGGCTCCTCGGTCTCGGTGCCGCCCGGAGCCGGCGACTCGGTGCCACCCGGGGACGTGGTGCCGCCCGGGCTGGGCGTGCCGCTGGCGCTGGTCTGCGGAACCGGGACGCCCAGGGTCTGGGCCAGGGCCACGAGCGCGTCGTAGTGCGCCTGGAGGACCGGCAGCGCGTCCTGCGCGATCTGCACCACCGACTGCTCCGAGCCCTGCGAGATCTCGGTCTGGGTGGCCTGGATCGCCTGGACGTGGCCGGCGAGCTGCGCGGTCACCCACGCCTTGTCGAACTCGGCCCCGCTGAGGTTGTTCAGCTTGTCCAGGACCTTCTGCTGGTCGGCGGTCGGGTCGGCCGGCAACTGCACGTTGAGCTGCTGCGCGGTCGACTGCACCGTCTGGTCCAGCTGGGTGTGGTCCGTCACGAACATCTTGCCCAGGTCCTTGACCTGCTGGTTCTGACCCTTCTGCTGGGCCAGGTTACCGGCGGTGATCTCGAACAGGTTGACCTGGTGAACCGCCTGCAGGTACTGCGTGTCCTGCGTCGACGGCTGTGCCGCCGCCTGCGCCGCGGCGGCGGGCGCCAGCCCCACGACCACCAGCGCGGCCAGCAGGCCCAGGCGTTTGATTCCCAACATTCGTTCCTCCCCCATGAGACGTCGGACCGCACGGATACCCGGCTGACCGGGGTTATTCCTGCGATTCCACCCGTCCGTGTCGGGGGCGACGGCCGTCGGCGCACCGGCCTCCCGCCGTACGCGGGAGGGAACGGGACGACCGGTGCGGAAACGGCAGTGGCGCCCGCCGGAAGATCCGGCGGGCGCCACTGTCAGTCGTACCGGGGAGGGTCAGCGACGGCTCTCGCCGCTGCCGATCTCCTCCCGCTCCGGCCGGGCCTCGACCGGCGGGTGCCCCGGCGAGACCGGCGCCTCGGCCGGCTTCTCGATCGGGTAGAAGAAGCCCCGGATCGCCGGGCCGAGGGCACCGAGCCGGTTCATCTTCTTCGGCACCACCCAGCCAACGTAGTCCAGCGCCGGCGGGTGACCGTCGTGGCCGTCGGCCGAGGTGAGCGGCTGGTGGACCTCGACGAACCGGCCGTCGGGCAGCCGCTTGATGATGCCGGTCTCCACGCCGTGGGCCAGCACCTCCCGGTCGTGCTGCTGCAGACCCAGGCAGATCCGGTACGTGATGTAGTACGCGATCGGCGGCAGGATCAGCAGGCCGATCCGGCCACCCCAGGTCATCGCGTTCAGGCTGATGTGGAACTTGTCCGCGATGACGTCGTTGGCGCCGGAGAGGGTCAGCACAACGTAGAAGGCGAGCGCCATGGCGCCCACGGCGGTCCGGGCCGGAACGTCCCGGGGCCGCTGGAGCAGGTTGTGGTGCTTGTAGTCCTTGAGGCGGCGCGCCTCCAGGAACGGATACATCGTCGACAGGCCGACCAGGATTCCGGGTAGCACCACAGTCGGCCAGAACAACGGTGGGATGACGTACCCGTTGCCGATCGGGATGTGGATCTCCCAGCCCGGCATGAGGCGGGTCGAGCCGTCGAGGAACATGACGTACCAGTCGGGCTGGCTGGCGGCCGAGACCACCCACGCCTCGTACGGGCCGAACAGCCAGATCGGGTTGATCTGGAACATGCCGCCCATCAGCGCGATCACGCCGAAGACGACCATGAAGAAGCCGCCTTGCTTGAGCGCGTAGCGCGGGAACATCCGCTCGCCGACCACGTTGGAGTTGGTCCGGCCGGGGCCGGGCCACTGGGTGTGCTTCTGCTTGAACACCAGGCCGAGGTGCACGCTGATCAGCGCCACCAGCAGACCCGGGACGAGCAGCACGTGGGCGATGAAGAAGCGGCTGATGATGATGGTGCCGGGGAACTCCCCGCCGAAGATCGACGAGCTGACCCAGGAGCCGATCACCGGGATCGACAGGATGATCGCGGAGGCGATCCGCAGACCGGTGCCGGACAGGCCGTCGTCCGGCAGCGAGTAGCCGGTGAAGCCGGCCAGGAAGCCAACCCAGAACAGCAGCGAGCCGATGATCCAGTTGGTCTCACGGGGCTTGCGGAACGCGCCGGTGAAGAAGACCCGCAGCATGTGGACCACGATGGCGGCCATGAACAGCAGGGCCGACCAGTGGTGCATCTGCCGCATGATCAGACCACCGCGGACATCGAACGAGATGTCCAGGCTGGAGGCGTAGGCGGCCGACATCGGGGTGCCCCGCAGCGGCGCGTAGCTGCCGTTGTAGATGACCTCGGTCATCGCCGGCTCGAAGAAGAACGTCAGGAAGACGCCGGTGAGCAGCAGGACGATGAACGAGAACAGCGCGATCTCGCCGAGCAGGAACGACCAGTGATCGGGGAAGACCTTGTTCAGCAGCTTGCGCAGGGGCGTGGCCACCTGGAAGCGGTCGTCCACCGCCCGCGCGCTCTTGGCCGGCAGCGCTGCTGCATCAAACTTTCGGCGCTTCATGGCCGCTCCCAGAAGTCGGGACCGATGGTCTCGGTGTAGTCGGACTTCGCCACGAAGAAGCCCTCCTCGTCCACCTCGATCGGCAGCTGCGGCAGCGGCCGGTTCGCCGGGCCGAAGATCGGCTTGGCGTTGTCGGTGATGAGGAACTGCGACTGGTGGCAGGGGCAGAGCAGGCGGTTGGTCTGCTGCTCGTAGAGGCTGGCCGGGCAGCCGGCGTGCGTGCAGATCTTGGAGAACGCGACGTAGTTGCCCCACATGTAGTCGCCGTGGCCCTTGCGCTCGTTCGCGGCGCGCGACTTCTGCGCGTCGTCCTCCCGCAGGTGGATGAGCAGGGTCGGCGAGTCGGCGTGCAGGTTGCTCACGCCGCCGTCGATGCCCGGGAACACGGTGAGCTGGCCGCCGACGCTGACGTCGGCCGGGCGGATCGGGCGGCCGTCCTCACGGATCAGCCGGATCTTCTTGCCGCCCTCGCCCGGCTGGAAGCCGGTGGTGAACATCTGGTTGTTCTTGTGCGGCTGCTCGATCAGGCCACCGATCAGCGGGGCCGCGGCCACCGCGCCCACCGGCGCCAGGCCGGCGAGCAGCGAGATGCCGAGCAGCGGCCGGCGACGGACGCCCATCTCGTCGGCCAGGTAGAGCATGGTCTCGCCGGTGATCTTGCGACCCTCCGGGTCGTCGGCCTGGTCGTGCCGGTCCTGGATCGAGACCTCCTTGGGCAGCAGCTTCTTGCCCCAGGTCAGGATGCCGAAACCGATGCCCAGCAGCGCCAGGCCCAGCGTCACGCCGAGCAGCGGCGTGTAGAGCTTGTCGCCGCCGGTACCCGGCTCCCACTGCCACGGCCACCAGATGTAGACCACCAGGAAGGCGGTCGCGAAGACGCCGGTCAGCAGGAACATCAGGGCGACCGTGCGGGTCAGCCGGCGCTCGGCCTTGCTGCCCGGGACCACCTGCGGCTCGTAGTGGACGATCTCGATGTCGTCCCGCCGCGCGCCCTCCTGGACGATGTCGAACCGGGAGAGCCGGGGGTCGTTCACGTCGAGCGGCTCCGGGCCCTGCTGGGCCTGGTGCTCGGTGTGGGTGCTCATGCCGTCACCTCGCTACGGGTGACGCCGGGGGTCGGCGCCACAGCACTGGAAGCATTGATCCGTCCGGTCACGACTTGCCCGCGATCCACAGGCTCGCGAAGACCAGCGCGACGATGCCGACCAGGAAGATCGCGAGACCCTCGGTCGACGGGCCGTAGCGGCCCAGGTTGAAGCCGCCCGGATCGCCGTCGTGCTTCAGCGTCTCCTGGATGTAGGCGATGATGTCCGCCTTCTCCTCGGGCGTGATCTGGTTGTCGCCGAACACCGGCATGTTCTGCGGGCCGCTCAGCATCGCGGCGTAGATCTGCCGGTCGCTGGCCGGCGCCAGGCTCGGCGCGTACTTGCCGGAGGACAGCGCGCCGCCGCCGCCGCTGAAGGCGTGGCACTGCGAGCAGTTGATCCGGAACAGCTCACCACCGGTGGACAGGTTGGCGCCCTCACGCAGGTCGCCGTTGGGGACCTCCGGGCCGCCGCCGAGCTCCTGGATGTACTGCCCGAGCTGGCGCACCTGCTCGTCGGTGAACTGCGGCGGCTTGCGCATGGCCTGGGCCTCCTGCCGGGCCATCGGCATGCGACCGCTGCTGACCTGGAACTCGACCGAGGCCGCTCCGACGCCGATCAGGCTCGGACCGCGGCCCTCGACGCCCTGGGCGTTGCGACCGTGACAGGTCACACAGCTCACATCGAACAGCGCCTTGCCCTCGTTGCCTGCGGCGGTCAACGGAGGGTTGTCCTGCGCCTGCACGCCGGGGGCGAAGACGGTGTAGGCACCGCCGGCCAGCATCAGCGCGGCGAACAGCCGGACCGCGGCACCCAGCCGGCGGCGGCCCCTGCTGCGCGCTACGGGCCGCCCGCGCAGCCGCGCGAGCAGACCGCGTCGGCGGTCGTTGTCAGAAGTCATGACCTGTGTCCTTAACCGGTTGGACCTTGTCTCAGGGGACGGAGCAGCGGCGCGGTTCGTGACGCGCCAAGATCACTGGAGCCAGTAGATCATGGCGTAGAGCCCGATCCACACGACGTCCACGAAGTGCCAGTAGTAGGACACGACGATCGCCGAGGTCGCCTGGGCGGGGGTGAACCGGCCCATCGTGGTACGGATCATGAAGATCACGAAGGCGATGAGGCCGCCGGTCACGTGCAGACCGTGGAAGCCGGTGGTGAGGTAGAACATCGACCCGTAACCGTCTTCGTTGATCTTCACACCCTCGTGCACCAGGGTCCGGTACTCGTTCAGCTGACCGAGCACGAAGATCAGACCCATCACGAAGGTGATCGTGAACCACCGGCGCAGAGCGTGGACGTCACCGCGCTCGGCCGCGAACACGCCGATCTGGCAGGTGATCGAGGAGAGCACCAGGATCACCGTGAACGTGGTCGCGTACGGGATGTTCAGCACCTCGGTGTGCTTCTCCCACTGCTCCGGCGCCGCCGCGCGGATGGAGAAGTACATCGCGAACAGCGCCGCGAAGAACATGAGTTCGCTGGAGAGCCACACGATCGTCCCGACGCTGACCATGTTGGGTCGGGTCAGGGAGTGGATCCGGCTCTTGTCAATGGCTGGGGCCGCAGTCACGCGGTCATTATTGCCCCTGACCGGGACCGACGATCAGCGGGGTGCCAAACCGGTCCCTTCCGTGGCCCGATCGTGGTGGTCCGCTTCGCCTGACCTACCCTGAAAAGCGTGCTGCACGTCGATCAGATCCGCGCCGTCACCTCGGCTGTTCCGGCGACACTGGCGGCGGGAGGCGAAGGCGCCCCGCCGCCGTTCACCGTGACCCGGGTCCTCACCGAGACCCGGCTGGACAGCTGGCTCACGCTGGGCATCGTCCTGGCCGCCGGCCTCTACCTCTACGGGGTGCACAGGCTGCGGCTGCGCGGCGACCGCTGGCCGGTCATCCGTACCGTGTCGTTCCTCGGCCCCGGCCTCGGCGGAATCGCCCTGGTCACGCTCACCGGCCTCGGCGCGTACGACACCGCCCTGCTCTCGGTGCACATGGTGCAGCACATGGTGCTGTCCATGATCGCGCCGATCTTCCTGGCGCTCGGCGCCCCGGTGACGCTGGCGCTGCGCACGCTGCCGGTGCGGCCCCGCAAGCGGCTGCTCGCGATCGTGCACAGCAAGGTGATCCGGATCTACAGCTTCCCGCTCGTGGCGTTCGCCATCTTCGTGGTGAACCCGTTCGCGCTGTACTTCACCGACCTCTACGAGTTCACGCTGCGCCACGAGTGGGCGCACGAACTGGTCCATGCGCACTTCATCGCCACCGGCTGCGTCTTCTTCTGGCCGCTGCTCGGCCTGGACCCGCTGCCCGGCCGCTGGCCGTACCCGGGGCGCGCGCTGCTCATGCTGCTCTCGGTGCCGTTCCACACCGTCCTCGGCCTGACCATCATGCAGAGCACCACGCTGTTCGGCGGCGACTGGTACCCGTCGCTCAACCTGTCCTGGTCCGACCCCTGGAACGACCAGGTGGTCGCCGGCGGCATCCTGTGGGCCGGCGGCGAGTTCGTCAGCGTCACCATGCTCGCCGTCCTGGTCGTCCAGTGGGTCAAGCAGTCCGAGCGCGAGGCCCGCCGGCTCGACCGCGAGCTGGACCGCCAGGAGGCCCGCCAGCGCGCCGCGGAGGCGAGCACCTGACGGCACGTTCCGGGGTACGCCCCGAGCCCGCCGGGCGGGGCGACGGCCCGGATGTGACGACCGCTACGATCAGCGGGCAGCTACGAGGTGGGAGCCACGTCACGATGAGCGATCGTCTTTGCACCGTCCTGCTCTACAGCGACGACCCGAAGGTCCGCGACCGGATGCGGCTCGCCGTGGGCACCCGGCCGGCGCCCGGGATCGAGATCGAGTTCGTCGAGGCCGACGACTACAACGCCTGCATCCGGCTGGTCGACGACTACGAGATCGACCTGCTCCTGCTCGACGGCGAGGCGACCCCGGGCGGCGGCATCGGCATCGCCCGCCAGATCAAGGACGACCGGGACGACGCGCCGCCGACCTGCGTGGTGCTGGCTCGCGCCGCCGACCGCTGGCTGGCCGCGTACGCCGAGGTCGACGCCACGCTGACCCACCCGCTGGACCCGGTGGTCGCCGGCAGCACCGTGGCGGAGCTGCTGCGCCGCACCCACGCCGCGGCCTGATCCCTCCGGTCCTCGCGCGCCACGGCGACGCGGCCGTGGCGCGCCCCAACCGCTTTCCTCACGCCGCTCGGGAGGCCCGCCATGGGCGAACGGACCTGGCCGCTTCTGCTCAACGCGCTGCTGCGCGGCGAGGAGCTTTCCACCGCCGACACCGCGTGGGCGATGGGCGAGATCATGGCCGGCTCGGCCACCCCCGCGCAGATCGCCGGGTTCGCCGTGGCGCTGCGCACCAAGGGTGAGACCCCCGCCGAGCTGGGCGGCCTGGTCGAGGCCATGCTGACCCGCGCGGTGCCGGTGCACCTGCCCGAGGACGTACGCGCGACCGCGCTGGACGTGGTCGGCACCGGCGGAGACCTCGCGCACACGGTGAACATCTCCACCATGGCGGCGCTGGTGGTCGCCGGGGCCGGGGTCCGCGTGGTCAAGCACGGCAACCGGGCCGCCTCCTCCTCGTGTGGCACCGCCGACGTGCTGGAGCAGCTCGGCGTACCCCTCGACCTGGCACCGGAGCAGGTGGCCCGCTGCGTCACCGAGGCCGGCATCGGCTTCTGCTTCGCCGCCCGCTTCCACCCCGGCATGCGCCACACCGGCCCGGTCCGGCGCGAGATCGGCGTACCCACCGCGTTCAACTTCCTCGGCCCGCTGACCAACCCGGCGCGGCCCCGCGCGGGCGCCGTGGGCTGCTTCGACAAGCGGATGGCCCCGGTGATGGCCGCCGTCTTCGCGGCCCGTGGCGACTCCGCGATCGTGGTACGCGGCGAGGACGGCCTGGACGAGTTCAGCACCGGCGCCCCCACCCGGGTCTGGGTGGCGCAGCAGGGCAGCGTCACCGAGGCCGTGCTGGACGCGACGAACCTCGGCGTGCCCCGGGCCACCCTGGCCGACCTGCGCGGCGGGGACGCGGTCTACAACGCCGACGTCGTCCGCCGCCTGCTCGCCGGTGAGACCGGCCCGGTGCGGGACGCGGTGCTGGTCAACGCCGCTGTCGCGCTTGCCACCCAGGGTCCGCTCGACGGCGATCTGCACGAGGTGCTGCGGGCCAACCTGGACCGGGCCGCCGAGGCGGTCGACTCGGGCGCCGCCGCGGCCGCGCTGGAGCGCTGGCTCGAGGTGGCGCGCACCGCCTGACGGCGGCCTGGCGCGGGTGTTGTCGTACCCGCGTGCCAAACTACACGGGAGTTATTTTCCGTTTTCGGTCTTTCCGTTTTCGGTCTCTGGTCCGCCGGCCGGCGTCTCACCGCCTGGGCCGGCGCCCGGAGCGAGAGGAGCCTCCCGTGTCTGACCGCGAGCTGCACTGTGACACCTGCGAGGGCGTCGTGCTGTTCGAGGCGCCGCCGTGCGGCGACGGGCACGGCGCCGACTGCCCGGAGCTGATCTGCACCGGTTGCGGCGCGGCAGTGGTGATCGCCACGTTCACGTTCCGCGAGACCCGCCTGGCGAGCCGCCGCACACCCCGCCGGCCGTCCCACCCCCGGGCCGCCTGACCGCCGCTCCCTCCCGCCCTCCCGCCCTTCCGCCCGTCCGCGCCCTGTCGGCGCGCCGCGCCTGTCCGCGCCTCTTGGCGCCCCCGCGCCTGTCCGCGCCTCTTTGCGCCTCCGCGCCTGTCCGCGCCTCTTGCGCCCTCGCGCCTCTTTGCGCCCCCGTGCCGCGCGCGGCCGCCCACCCTTCTCCACTCCGCCCCGCCCCACCCCACCCCGCCCGACAGCCCAACCGTCCGCCGCTCGTGATCAAGGAGTTTGTGTCCCCCGCGGTCGCCCCGGTGGACCCAAACTCCTTGATCACCGCTTGGTGGCCGGGGTGGCGAGGGCTCTCCCCGGCCGAACCGGTGATCAAGGGGTTTGTGTCATCGACGGCGCGCGAAAGTGCCTCAAACTCCTTGATCAACGAGGCCGGGCCGGCGCGGGAGCGCACGGTGGCCGGCGCTCGCCTGGGCGGTCGGCGGTGCGCGCAAGGCGTGAGGGCGGGCGTCGGGCCTTCGGGCGTGAGGTGTCGGCCCTGACTCGTCACGGCACCCGGCCTTGAACGCGGACAAGCGGTGCGGTGAGCGAGATCTTGGAAGGAAAGGGCCCCTATGAGGGCGCTTTGCTTCCAAGATCTCCTGTGGTCCTGGCAAGTGGAACGGCGCTTCCGGTGAATGGAACGGCCCGGTGAGCGAGAACCCGGGTGGTGAGTGTCGGAGGTGGAGCGGGCACCAGGCCGACCGCACGGGCGACGATCATGAGGTTGGCGGGGACAAAAAGGACCGCCAGCGCCGTCAACTTCATGATCGACGGGGACGGGCGGGGGGTGGGGGGCGGAGGGTGGGGGGAAAGCGGCAGGCCCGCCTCCCCCGGTGGGGGGTGGCGGGCCTGCGGCGGTGGGTCTGTCAGTGCTCGGCGGTACGGCGGGTGCCCGAGTAGTACTCGAACAGCAGCCCGCAGGTGGCGAGGACGACCGCCACCAGGCCCAGTCCCAGCAGCCAGAACTGCCAGAACACCAGGCCGAGACCGGCGATCGCGGCGGCCAGCGCCAGCCCGAACGGCCAGTAGCTGCCAGGGCTGAAGAAGCCGACCTCACCGGCGCCGTCGGCGATCTCGCCGTCCGGCCGGTCCTCGGGGCGCAGGTCGATACGGCGGGAGACGAACCAGAAGAAGCCGCCGCACATCGCGCAGAGCAGGAAGGACAGCAGCAGCGCCACCGTGCCGATCCACTCGACGTGACCGCCGCTGTCGGCGTACGTCCAGGCGCCGTAGAGGATCGTCGCGCCGAGGAGGAACGTGGCGATGGTCAGGAAGATCTTCCACTCGGTCTTCATGCCGGACCCCTCAGCTTCCCGCGCCGGCCGTCGCGTCGGACGGGTTGAAGTTGTTCACGTCGCGCCGGGTGTCGAACGGCTTCGTCTCGGTGGCGTACTCTTCCTCACCGATCGCGCCGAGCGCCTCCTGGGTCGACTTGCCGGCCTTCTTGGCCGCCAGGAACTGGTCGTACTTCTCCGGCGAGACGACCCGCAGCTCGAAGTTCATGAAGGCGTGGTAGCTGCCGCACAGCTCGGCGCAGCGGCCGACGAACGCGCCCTCCTGGTCGATGCTGGAGACCTCGAACGTGTTGCGCACGTTGCCCGGCATGACGTCCCGCTTGAACAGCAGCTCCGGCACCCAGAACGAGTGGATGACGTCGCGGCTGGTCTCCTCGAAGCGGATCGAGCGGCCGCTGGGCAGCACCAGCACCGGGATGACCTCGCTGGTGCCGAGCACCGAGGCGACGGTGTTGGCCTCGGTGCCCTGGCCGTCGCGGTAGTTGAACTGCCAGTTCCACTTGAACGCGACGACCTCGACGGTGACGTCCGGGTTCTTCGACTGCTTGTTCACGTCGGTCTGCACGACCGCCGTGTAGTAGAAGAGCACGGAGACCACGAGGATCGGCGCGATGGTGTAGAGGAACTCCATCGGCAGGTTGTAGCGGGTCTGCACCGGCAGCTCGTTGCCGCGCTTGCGGTAGCGGACCACGCACCAGAAGATCAGGCCCCATACGAACACGCCGACGGCGAGCGCCGCGATGCAGGACGCGATCCACAGGTCGTACATGCGGTGCGACTCGGGCGTGATGCCGCCCTGCGGCCAGCCGAACCCGCCGAACGCCTTACCGACGTCACAGCCGGTGAGCGAGACCAGCAGCGCCGCCGCGCCGAGACCGAGCCCGGCGATTCGACCAGCACCACGCCGCCGGCGTCCACCGGCCCCCGGGGAAGCGCTGTGCCGTACGGCCGAGCGCCGTACCTCCGAACTCCTTGCGACCACCTGGTCCTGCCTCCCTAGCGCGCCGCGGCGGTTGTTCTCCTTGACACCGACGGCAAAGGCGTCACCGACGGTCGCAGATTACTCGACCATGACCGGCCAGGCCGTCTTGGGGTCGCTGTCCACCCCCATCGGGGGGATCTTGGGCGTAACCGGGCGATAGCGTGGAGCCTCATGAGCGTCTCCCCGGTCTACCTGGACGCCGCCAGCGCGGCGCCGCTGCATCCGGTCGCGCGGCAGGCGATGCTGGCCGCACTGGACGACGGCTGGGCGGACCCGGCCCGGCTCTACTCGGCGGCCCGCCGGGCTCGCCAGCTCCTCGACGCCGCGCGCGAGGCCGCCGCGCAGACGCTCGGCGTCCGCGCCGACGAGCTGTCCTTCACCCCCAGCGGTACGGCGGCAGCGCACGCCGCCGTACTCGGAGGCCTGGCCGGGCGGCGGCGGGCCGGGGCGACGCTGGTGCACTCGGCGATCGAGCACTCGGCGGTGCTGCACGCCGCGGAGCGGCACACGGCAGGTGGCGGCGCGGCGGTGTCCGTACCCGTGGACCGGTCGGGCCGGGTGGACCTGGACGCCTGGGCGGCGGCGGTGGCCGCGCCCGGCGTGGCCCTCGCGGCGTTGATCGGGGCCAGTCACGAGGTGGGCACTGTGCAGCCGGTGCCCGCGGCGGCGGAGCTGTGCGCCGAGGCGGGCGTGCCGCTGTACGTGGACGCGGCGCAGCTGGCCGGGCGGGCGCCGCTGCCGTCGGGCTGGTCGGTGCTGACCGCCAGCGCGCACAAGTGGGGCGGACCGCCCGGTGTCGGACTGCTCGTGGTGCGCAAGGGCACCCGGTGGGAGTCGCCGTACCCGGCCGACGAGCGGGAGTCGGGGCGTACCCCCGGGGTGGTGAACCTGCCGGCGGTGGTCGCGGCGGCGGCGAGCCTGCGCGCGGCGGCGGCCGACGCGGCGGCGGAGGCGGCCCGGCTGGGTCCGCTTGTCGACCGGATCCGGGCGCGGGTGGCGGCCGAGGTGCCGGACGTGGAGGTGGTCGGCGACCCGGTGGACCGGTTGCCGCACCTGGTGACCTTCTCCTGCCTGTACGTCGACGGCGAGGCGTTGCTGCACGCGCTGGACCGGCGCGGGTTCGCGGTGTCCTCCGGCTCGTCGTGCACGTCGTCGACGTTGCGCCCGTCACACGTGCTGGAGGCGATGGGGGTGCTGTCGCACGGCAACGTGCGGGTGTCGCTGCACCGGGAGACCACCGAGGCGGACGTGGAGCGGTTCCTGGCCGAGCTGCCCGGGATCGTGGCGAACCTGCGGGCGGAGGCGGGGGTGACGGACCTGTGAGCGAGCCGGACGAGGTGCTGGACTGCCGGGGGCAGCGCTGCCCGCTACCGGTGATCAATCTCGCCCGGCTGGTGCCCGGCCTGCCGGCCGGCGCGGTGGTACGGGTGCTGGCCGACGATCCGGCGGCGGCGGTGGACATCCCGGCGTGGTGCCGGATGCGCGGCCACGAGTTCCTCGCCGAGCGCCCGGGGCCCGCCTACGACGTCCGGGTGTAAGGAAGGGCCCCTTCTTAACGCCTCAGGTAGAGGAAGGGGCCCTTCTTAACGCCGGCCGACCGGCCGTCAGCGCAGGTACGCGAGGATGCCCGGCAGCGGGTCGGCGGCCACGGCGGTGTCGACCACCAGGCGCGGGCCGATCAGCGGCTCGTACTCGGCCCGGCGGCGCAGCGTCTGCTCCCAGGTGCCGTGTTCCTCGGGCGGGCGGGCCTCGACCCGGCGGCGGTGCTCCGCCTCGTCGCCGCAGTGCACCTCGATCACCCGCAGCGGCACGCCGGCCCGTTCGGCCACGTCGTGCCAGAGGCCCCGGGCGCTGGCGACCGGGTTCACCGCGTCGACCACCACGCTGAGCCCGAGGCCGAGCTGCACCTCGGCCAGCCCGGCGACCGCGCCGTAGGCGGCCATGCCGGGTACGTCGCCGGTGAGGCCGTAGCGGTGCAGGGCGCGCTCGACCGGGTCGACCGGCAGGACCGGGGCGCGCAGGGCGGCGCCGACCCGGGCGGCGAGCGTGGTCTTGCCCACGCCCGGCAGCCCGGCGAACGCGACGAGCACCGGACCGCCGCCGCCGGGGCGGACCTCCGGGTCCACCCCTCCGGCCGGGGCCGCCGGGCCGGTCACAGCAGGTGCGGCCGGACGTCCTCGGCGGCCGCGTCACCGTACGACTCGGCGAGTCGCTTCACGAACAGGTCGCGGCGGACCTCGTACTCCTGGCCGCCGAAGTTCTCCAGCACGAGCGTGGCCAGCAGGCAGCCGACCTGGGCCGCCCGCTCCAGGCCGACGCCCCAGTCGAGCGCGGCGAAGAAACCGGCCCGGAAGCCGTCGCCGACACCGGTCGGGTCGACCGCCTGCATCTCCCGCGCGATCGGCACCCGGATCGTGCCGATCTCCCGGCCGGCGATCTCCACACCCTGCTTGCCCAGCGTGGTGACCCGCACCTTGACCCGGTCCAGCAGCTGCTCGTCGGTAAGGCCGGCCTTGCTCTGGAGCAGCGACTTCTCGTACTCGTTGGTCATCAGGTAGTCGGCACCGTCGATCAGGCCGAGCACGTCCTCGCCGTCCATCCGGGCCAGCTGCTGCGACGGGTCGGCGACGAAGGAGTAGCCGCGGTCCCGGCACTCGCCGGAGTGCCTGATCATCGCGGCCGGGTCGTTGGCGCTGACCAGCACCAGGTCCAGACCGCCGAGGCGCTGCGCCACCGGGGCCAGCTCGATGTTGCGGGCCTCGCTCATCGCCCCGGCGTAGAAGGAGGCGATCTGGCACATGTCGGTGTCGGTGGTGCAGACGAAGCGTGCCGTGTGCGCGACCTCGCTGACGTGCACCGAGTCGCAGTCGACGCCGTGGCGCTCCAGCCAGGAGCGGTAGTCGGCGAAGTCGGCGCCGACCGCGCCGAGCAGCACCGGGCGCAGCCCGAGCTGAGCCATGCCGAAGGCGATGTTCGCCGCGGTGCCGCCGCGGCGGAGCACCAGCTCGTCGACGAGGAAGGACAGCGAGACCTTGTCGAGCTGGTCGGCGATGAGCTGGTCGGCGAATCGGCCGGGGAAGCTCATCAGGTGGTCGGTCGCGATCGAGCCGGTCACGGCGATCTTCATGTCAACCCTCGGGGTCGGGAGCACGGCGCGGTCAGCCTACCGGCCCCCGGGCCGCACGGACGGCGGTCGGTCACCAACCGGTCGATCGGCGCACATCCGGACGTCACGCGCAGGGGGTACGACGAAACGGCGGGCCGCCCCACCCGGGACGGCCCGCCGTTGTCGGTCGGTCTGTCGACTCAGCTGAAGGAGTCGCCGCAGGCGCAGGAGTTGCCCGCGTTCGGGTTGTCGATGGTGAAGCCCTGGGCGTCGATCCGGTCGGCGAAGTCGATGGTGGCGCCGGCCAGGTAGGGGGCGCTCATCCGGTCGACGACGACCTCGACACCGTCGAAGTCGGTGACGACGTCACCGTCGAGCGAGCGCTCGTCGAAGAACAGCTGGTACCGCAGGCCGGAGCAGCCACCCGGCTGCACGGCGACCCGGAGCCGCAGGTCGTCGCGGCCCTCCTGCTCGATCAGGGCCTTGACCTTCTGCGCCGCGACGTCGGTGAGGACGACGGTGCTGGGGGCCTTGGCCTCGGTCGACTCGGTCTGCGCTGGCGTGGTCACGTGGAAGTCTCCCTGCGCGGTATGAGGTCCGGACGTCCTGGCCAACGCCGCACGTCCGCCAGTGATTCCCGGTGTGGTCCGTCTTTCGATCGTACGCCGCCTCCGGCGTCACCACCCCGCGGCGTGACCAGCGGAACCGGTCAGCGGCTCCATTGCCGCGCCAGGCGGGCGCCGAGCGCGCGCAGCCCTTCGGCCGGGCGGGCCATCGCCGCGTCCACTCCCCCGTGCTCCTCGCCGCCGAAGTGCTCCACGAGGCTGTGCGCCTCGGTGACACCGGCCGCTGCCGCCTCCCGCCGCCCGGTGCTCACCCGTCCCGCCAGCACCACGCAGGGCACGCCCCGGTCCCGGGCCGCCCCGGCCACACCGGCGACCACCTTGCCGCGCAGTGACTGGTGGTCGAACGAGCCCTCGCCGGTGATCACCAGGTCGGCGGCGTCGAGCTCGGCGTCCAGCCCCACCGCGCGGGTGACCAGGCCGATGCCGGATTCGCACCGGCCGCCGAGCGCCAGCACCGCCGCACCGAGGCCGCCTGCGGCGCCGCCGCCGGGCAGCGCGCCCAGCCCGGACGGGCAGCCGGGCAGGCGCTCGGTCAGCACCTCCGCCCAGCGGGTCAACGCGGCGTCCAGCAGCAGCACGCCGGCCCGGTCGGCGCCCTTCTGCGGGCCGAAGACGCTGCTCGCGCCGTGCAGCCCGAGCAGCGGGTTGTCCACGTCGGTGGCGGCGACGAGCGTCGCGCCGCGCAGCCGGGGCTCCCCGTCGAGCGCGGCCACATCGGCGAGCGCCGCGCCGCCGTACGGCAGGGCCCGGCCGGCGCCGTCCAGCGGCGTGACGCCCAGCGGGACGAGCATCCCGGCGCCCCCGTCGTTGGTGGCCGAGCCGCCCAGCCCCACCACCACCGTCCGCGCGCCCGCCTCGACCGCGGCGGCGACGAGCAGCCCCAGCCCGTACGAGGTGGTGGCCTTCGGGTCGCGTTCGGCGGCGGTGAGCAGGTGCAGTCCGCACGCCTGCGCGCTCTCCAGGTACGCCGTGCCGTCGTCGGTGAGCAGGATCTCACCGGCGGCCGGGCGGCCCAGCGGGTCGACGGTGGGCACCGGCACCCGGCGTCCGCCGAGCGCCCCGGCGAGCACGTCGACGAACCCCGGCCCGCCGTCGGCGAGCGGCCGGGCCAGCAGGTCGTCGCCGGGCGCGACGTCACGCCAGCCGTCGGCCACCGCGGCGGCCACGTCGGGGGCCGACAGCGTGCCGGCGAACTTGTCCGGACAGAGCAGCACGCGCATGCGCAGCAGTGTGGCAGGCCACATCGGGGACGGCTGCGCGGTGGTCGCGCTGTGGGACCATGGGGGCGTGACTTCGACCTGGGTTGAGCCGTCCAACACCGCCACGGCGCTGCTGCTCCTCGGCCGCGGCAGCGACCCCGCCACCGAGCGTGGCGTGGAGTGTCCGGGTGATCTCCCCGCGCCGAGCGACCCCGACCTGGTGGCCCGTGCCGCCGCCGCGAAGGCCGCGCTCGGCACGAAGGTGTTCGTCCTGGGCCACCACTACCAGCGCGACGAGGTGATCCAGTTCGCCGACGTGACCGGCGACTCGTTCAAGCTGGCCCGGGAGGCGGCCGCCCGCCCGGACGCGGAGTACATCGTCTTCTGCGGCGTGCACTTCATGGCCGAGAGCGCGGACATCCTCACCTCGGACGCGCAGAAGGTGATCCTGCCCGACCTCGCCGCCGGCTGCTCGATGGCCGACATGGCGGTGCTGTCGCAGGTCGAGGCCGCGTGGGACACGCTCACCGATCTGGGCATCGCGGCGGAGACCGTGCCGGTGACGTACATGAACTCCTCGGCGGACATCAAGGGCTTCGTCGGCCGCAACGGCGGCGTGGTCTGCACCTCGTCGAACGCCAAGCGGGCCCTGGACTGGGCCTTCGAGCAGGGCCGCAAGGTACTGTTCCTGCCCGACCAGCACCTCGGCCGCAACACCGCGGTGCTGGAGATGGGCTTCTCGCTCGACGACTGCGTGCTCTACGACCCGCACAAGCCGAACGGCGGGCTGACCCCGGAGCAGCTGCGCGACGCGAAGATGATCCTGTGGCGGGGTCACTGCTCGGTGCACGGCCGGTTCACGCTCGACAGCGTCAACGACGTACGCGAGCGGGTGCCGGGCGTGAACGTGCTGGTGCACCCGGAGTGCCGCCACGAGGTGGTGAACGCCGCCGACCTGGTCGGCTCGACCGAGTTCATCATCAGGACCATCGAGGCGGCCCCGGCCGGCTCGGCGTGGGCGGTGGGCACCGAACTGAACCTGGTGCGCCGGCTCGCGCTGGCCCACCCGGACAAGCAGATCATGTTCCTCGACCGGGCGGTCTGCTACTGCTCGACGATGAACCGGATCGACCTGCCGCACCTGGTCTGGGCGCTGGAGGAGCTGGTCGCCGGACGCGTGGTCAACCAGATCACCGTCGACCCGGAGACCGCCCGACACGCCCGGTCGGCGCTGGACCAGATGCTCGCCCTTCCGGGAGCCTGATCACCGTCGGTGACCCCGCTGGCACGGAAACGCACCGGACACCCCGGTTCGTGCCCTCGCTGGCGATGTGACCGATTCCATTCCCGTCACGGAGGGCTATGCTGCCGGGGCGACGACACACGCGGCCCGTTTTCCCATGACCGCGTTCCGGGTAGCGATGAACTTCGTGCACCCATCACTAGACACGGCAGCACCCAACGCGCTGGAGGTTGCGTTGACCGACGACGTCCTGGTCGTACACGGAGGCACTCCGCTTGAAGGGCGGATCCGCGTGCGCGGCGCGAAGAACCTGGTGTCCAAGGCGATGGTGGCCGCCCTGCTGGGCGACACACCGAGCCGGCTGTTCGACGTGCCGCGTATCCGTGACGTCGAGGTGGTCCGCGGTCTGCTCGGCCTGCACGGCGTGAAGGTCAGCGACGGCGTGGAGGAGGGCGAACTCGTCTTCGACCCCACGAACGTCGAGAGCGCCAGCACCGACCAGATCAACGTGCACGCCGGGTCCAGCCGGATCCCGATCCTGTTCTGCGGCCCGCTGCTGCACCGGCTCGGCCACGCCTTCATCCCCGACCTGGGCGGCTGCCACATCGGCCCGCGCCCGATCGACTTCCACCTCCAGGCGCTGCGCGAGTTCGGGGCCACCGTCGAGAAGACGCCGGAGGGCCTGCACCTGTCCGCGCCCAACGGGCTGCACGGCACGAAGTTCGCGCTGCCGTACCCGAGCGTGGGCGCCACCGAGCAGGTGCTGCTCACCGCGGTGATGGCCGAGGGCGTCACCGAGCTGCGCAACGCGGCGGTCGAGCCGGAGATCATCGACCTCATCTGCGTGCTCCAGAAGATGGGCGCGATCATCAAGGTGCACACCGACCGGGTGATCGAGATCCAGGGCGTCAAGAAGCTGCACGGCTACACCCACCGGCCGATCCCGGACCGGATCGAGGCGGCCAGCTGGGCGGCGGCGGCGCTGGCGACCCGCGGTCACGTCGAGGTGCTGGGCGCCCAGCAGGCCGACATGATGACCTTCCTGAACATCTTCCGGTCGGTCGGCGGCGAGTACGAGGTCACCGACCTGCGTCCGCCGCGCGGCGGCAGCCCGGGCCAGGAGGGCGGCATCCGGTTCTGGCACCCGGGCGGTGAGCTGAACGCGGTGGCGCTGGAGACCGACGTGCACCCCGGTTTCATGACCGACTGGCAGCAGCCGCTGGTGGTCGCGCTCACCCAGGCCCGGGGCCTGTCGATCGTCCACGAGACGGTCTACGAGCAGCGGCTCGGCTACACCGAGGCGCTGAACACGATGGGCGCCAACATCCAGGTCTACCGGGACTGCCTCGGCGGCACCCCGTGCCGCTTCGGCCGGCGCAACTTCAAGCACTCCGCGGTGATCGCCGGGCCGAGCAAGCTGCACGCAGCCGACCTGGTCATCCCGGACCTGCGGGCCGGGTTCAGCCACCTGATCGCGGCGCTGGCCGCCGAGGGCACCTCCCGGGTGTACGGCGTGGACCTGATCAACCGCGGCTACGAGGACTTCGAGGCCAAGCTGGCCGACCTCGGCGCCCACGTCGAGCGTCCCTGACCGTCCCGTTCCGCGTCGCGACAGCGCCCCTGTCGCGGCGCCGCGACCGGAAGCGGCCGCGCCCGGTGCACCCGTGATGTGCACCGGACGCGGCCGGTTGGCTACCCTTGCCGCGTGCCGTCGCTGTTTCGCCGCAAGCCCGCCGACCTCGTCGAGGATTCCGTCACCACTGTGACGACCGACGAGGAGTCCGCCGCCCGCCCTCGGGGCTACACGCCCAGCAAGAAGGAACTCGGGCAGGTCACGCCGAAGCGTCCGGTCGCCGGTCGCCGGCCGACCGCGCCGGCGAAGCCGCTGACCAAGGAGGAGGCCCGCGCGCAGCGCCGCGCCGCCCGCGCCGAGGCCGCCGCCGAGTTCCGCCGCGAGGGCGGCCCGCGTGACCGGGGCCCCGAGCGGCTGCTGGCCCGCAACGTGGTCGACTCCCGCCGTACGATCGGCACCTGGTTCTTCGGCGGCGCGCTGATCGTGCTGTTCGGCTCCAACCAGGCCATGCCGCCGATCGTGCGGCTGCTGTCGAACGTGCTCTGGGGCGCGCTGGCGCTCGGCGTGCTGATCGACTCGGTGCTGATCTCCCGGAAGATCAAGCGGCTGGTCCGCGAGCGCTTCCCCAAGAGCACCGAGAAGCTCGGCTCGCTCTACTTCTACGCGATCATGCGGTCGATCACGTTCCGCCGGATGCGCGCTCCCGCGCCCCGCGTGAACATCGGCGACAAGGTCTGACCGGACCGGCCCCGACTCGGCCCCTCCCCGCCTCGGCGGTGAGGGGTCGTTCTCGTGCGAGGACCGGCCTCAGTCCACCCCGAGCAGGCGCAGCACCGCGGTGGTGGCCGCCGCCGCGACCACGACCAGCACGAACGGCGCCCGGCGCCAGGCGAGCAGCAGGCCGACGAGCACACCGGCGGGCCGGGCGTAGCCGGCGAAGCCGCCGGCCTCGGTGAGCGCCGCGGTGGCGGCGAGCGCGGCCAGCAACGTGGCGGCGCCGATCGGCAGCAGGTGACGGGACCACTCCGGCAGGTCCAGCCGGTCCCGCAGCAGCACCCCGGCGACCCGGAACCCGTAGGTGCCGGCGGCCAGCGCGAGGATCACGGCGATCAGCACGAGACCTCCCCGGCCCGTACGCTCCGGCCGTCAGCCGCTTCGTCAGCGGTCCCGTCCGGCGCGGCATCCGGATCGGGCGACGCAGCCGTCACATCGGACGGCGCGGCGGGTAGCCGGCGGCGGGCCAGCAGCGCCAGGGCCAGCGCGGCGAGCGCGAGCAGCACCGGCAGCCCGGCCGGCAGCAGCGGGGTCGCCAGCACGGCGAGGCCGGCGCCGAGGAGCGCCACCCGGCGGGTCTCCCGGTCGCGCAGGCTGGGCAGCAGCAGTGCTGCCAGCCCGGCGGGGAACGCGGCGTCGAGTCCCAGCGTCGCCGGGTCGCCGGCCGCGCCGCCGGCGAGCACGCCGAGCGCGGTGCCGGCGTTCCAGGCCAGGAACAGCAGCACCCCGGCGAGCCAGAACGCCCGGCGCCGCTCCGGCCCGGCCGGGCGGGCCAGCGCGAACGCTGTGGCCTCGTCGGTCATCAGGTGGCTGCCGAGCAGCCGATGCACGCGCCGCGGACCGAGCGCACCACCGAGGGCCAGGCCGAACGGCAGGTGCCGGGCGTTGAGCAGCAGACCGGCGAGGACCGCCGCGAGCGGGCTGCCGGCCGCGACGAGCCCGACGGCCATGAACTGGGCGCCACCGGCGTAGACGACCGCCGACATGGCGAGCGTGGCCCAGACGGGCAGGCCGGCGGCCACCGCCACGGCACCGAACGACGCGCCCACGGCGAGCATCGCCGCGCCGATGGCGGCGACGTCGCGGAGCACCCGGGCGTCGCCCGTTCGGTATGCCGTACGCATGTCCATTATCCTGAACGGGCGAACGCTGGTTCGTCAAACCGAACAAACCGACCGATGGAGCGAACATATGGCGATCGACCCCGCTCCCCCGCTCGCCACCATCGCCGCCGCGCTGCGCCGCGAGCGCGAACGCGCGGGCCTGTCGCTCACCGAGCTGGCCCGCCGCGCCGGGATCGCCAAGTCCACCCTGTCCCAGCTGGAGTCCGGGTCCGGCAACCCCAGCGTGGAGACGCTCTGGGCGCTCGGCGTGGCGCTGGACGTACCGTTCAGCCGCCTGGTCGAACCACCCACCGCCGCCGTCCGCGTGGTCCGGGCCGGGCAGGGGCCCCGGATCCGGTCCGAGCACGCCGACTTCTCGGCCACCCTGCTCGCGGCCGGGGCGCCGCACGCCCGGCGCGACGTCTACGTGATGGAGCTGGAACCCGGCGCGGTACGGCTCGCCGAGGCGCACACCCCGCGCAGCGTCGAGCACGTCGTGGTAGCCGCCGGGCGGATGCGCGTCGGCCCCGAGACCGACCTGGTCGAGCTGGAGCCGGGCGACTACGCCACCTTCCCCGGTGACACCCCGCACCGGTACGAGGCGCTGGCCCCCGGCACCTTCGCCGTACTCGTCATGGAGCACCCGTGACCGCGGATGGCGCGCGGTAGAGCCGGGTCACCACCTCCTCGATGTCCGGCTCCACGATCGAGATGTCCCGCAGCGTGGTCAGGCCGGCCAGCCCGGCCACCACCTCGGCGACGCTCGCCCGTTCCAGCGCGAAGACCAGCCGCCGCCCGTCCGCCTCCACCCGCTGCACCGGCGCGCCGGGCAGCACCGGCGGCTCGGGCAGCGCCGCGTCCAGCTCGGCGACCACCATGCGGCGCGAGCCGTACCGGCGGTGCAGCTCCGCGATCGACCCGTCGTGCACCACCCGCCCGTGGTCGATCACCACGAGCCGCCGACACAGCCGCTCGATGTCGGCCAGGTCGTGCGTGGTCAGCACGAGCGTGGTGTCCCCGGCCCGGCCCAGCTCGGCCAGGAAGCCGCGCACCGCCTGCTTGCTCACCACGTCCAGCCCGATCGTCGGCTCGTCCAGGAACAGCACCTCCGGGCCGTGCAGCAGCGCCGCGGTCAGCTCGCCGCGCATCCGCTGACCCAGCGAGAGCTGCCGGACCGGCGTGTCCAGGAACCCGTCCAGGTCGAGCAGCTCCCGGCAGCGGGCCAGCCGGACCGCGTGCTCGCCGGCCGGCACCCGGTAGACGTGCCGCAACAGGTCGAACGAGTCCCGCAACGGCAGGTCCCACCAGAGCTGCGAGCGCTGCCCGAACACCACCCCGATGCGCAGCGCCAGCCGGGTCCGGTCGGCCACCGGACGCAGCCCGCACACCCGGGCCCGCCCCGCCGACGGCGTCAGCACGCCGGTGAGCATCTTCAGCGTGGTCGACTTCCCGGCGCCGTTCGGACCGATGTAGCCGAGCATCTCGCCGCGCTCCACCCGCAGGTCGACCCCGTCGACGGCGGTCACCGTCCGCTTCTCACGCCGCAGCGGCCCGGCCTTCACCCGTACCGTGAACTCCTTGCGCAGCCCGTCCATCTCGATGACGCTCATGACCCCGTACTCCGGTAGTGACGGACCCCGACGCGCCAGGCCAGGGCGGCCAGCGCCGCGGCGACCACCGCGACGCCCGGCGCGGCCCACCCCGTCCAGGGCGGCAGGCCGAGCGGGTCGGCGCGGCCCAGCAGCGCCAGCGCCGGGTGGTAACTGACGAAGGCGAACCCCATCCCGTACGCGAACAGCGCGCGGAACCACCCGCCGTACACGGTGATCGGGTACGAGGTGAAGTCGCGCCCGCCGTAGGTGACCGCGTTCGCCAGCTCGCCCGAGTCGACCCAGTAGAACGACACGGTCGCGGTCAGCACGAAGACCGAGCCGAAGAAGACCACGGCGGCCGGCGGGGCGACCACCGCCAGCGCGACCCGCCCCGGCGTCCAGTCGATTCCGGCCGAGACGAGCGCGAACAGCAGCACGGCGAGCCCGAACACGGCCCGGGACAGCTTGCGCAGCGGCAGGTCCATCAGCAGCAGTTGCGGCAGCGCACCGAGCGGGCGTACCAGCACCGCGTCGAAGAGGCCGGTGCGCACGTACCGGGGAAGCCGTTCGATGTTGCCGACCAGCAGGTCGGCGGTGGCGAAGCCGCACGACGACAGGCCGACCACGACGAGCGTCTCGCGCAGCGTGAAGCCGCCCAGCTCCCGCGTCACGCCGAAGATCACCAGGACGGTGACCACGTCGAACACGGTGGCGCCCACGTTGCCGACCAGGTCCACCACGAACGACGTGCGGTACGCCGCCTGCGAGCGCGCCTGCGCACCGAGCAGCGCCCGGTACGCCCGTAGTTCACCCACCTCAGCCACCCTGGACCACCAGGCGGCGCTCGGCGCGACGCTGCACCAGCCGGCACAGCGCCAGCAGCAGCACCGCCCAGCCGGCCTGCACCGCGACCAGGGTGAGACCGGTGGCCATCGGCTCCCGCTCGACGAGCACGTCCAGCGGCACCTGGAGGATGCTGGGGAACGGGGTGGCGTACCGCAGGACCGCCTCCAGCGGGCCGGGCAGGAAGCCGAGCGGGAAGTAGAGCCCGGCCAGCACGCCGGAGCCGAGCGTCCACAGGATCATCGGGCCCCGCACGTCCTGCAACCAGTACGCGGTGGCGTTGACCAGGTAGCGGCAGCCGAAGCAGACCACCACCGCGAGCAGCGCGGAGAGCAGGAACAGCGGCACCGTGGCCCAGTGCCGGGGCACGTACACCGCGAAGAAGAACGGCCCGACCACCAGCGGCGGCACCAGCCGGGCCAGCGACGCGAACCCGGCCCGGCCCAGGTCGGTGGCGAGGTAGCTGGTCACCGGATGCACCGGCCGCAGCAGGTCGGCGGCGACCTCGCCGGTACGGATCCGGTCGGCCAGATCGGTCCAGCCCCAGATGGCGATGACCGCCAGCAGCCCCTGGCCGGCCCAGACGAACGTGGCGAGCTGCGCCCTGTCGTAGCCGGCCACGGTGCCCGCCGCACCCGTCGCCGCGAGGAAGATGTAGCAGCGCAGGAAGCCGAACACGGTGTTGGTGCACAACCCCGCCACGGCGGCCTGCCGGTAGGTCGCGTGCCGCCGGAACCCGGCCGCCGCGATCGCGCCGAATGTCCGAAACCATGGGGTAACGTGTGCGCCGGTGGGTGGTGCCACAGTGGCGGTGACCGAGCCCACGCCGTTACCCTCCTTCCGCAGCCACGACGTGCTGGACCGGGCGACTGTACCGGCACGTCCGGCGCCCCAGCGCGAGAATTTCCAATGAGGTGACACCGCCGTGAGCGAGCGACGCGAGCCGGCCCCGGGGCCGTCCCGCGCGAGCGGCCGGAGGGGTTGCCGATGAGTGGCTGGGGCAGCTGGCGCGAGCCGGCCGAACCGGCCTGGGCCGCCGAGCCAACCCACGAGTGGCAGCCGCAGTTCCCCGGGCAGCGCTACCCGGGTGACATCGGCATCGAGAACCTGACGCCGCGTCCGCGCCCCGTTGTCGGCCGCGCCGAGGTACGGCCGGTCAGCCCCGCGCCGGACGAGGACACGTACCCGGTGAGCCCCGCCGGTTCCCGGCCCCCCGGGCACGAGGGCGGACACCCGGCGGGTCCGGCCGGTCCACGCGACGCCTACCCGGTCAGTCCGGCCGGCGGTCATCCGGTCAGCCCGGCCGGCCCGCGCGGCGGTGAGCCCGTCAGTCCGGCCGGCCCGCACGGCACATACCCGACCAGTCCGGCCGGTCCGCACGGCACCTACCCGGTCAGCCCGGCCGGTCCGCACGGCGCATGCCCGATCAGCCCGGCGGTCCCGCGCGTTGGGTACCCGATCAGTCCCGCGGCCCCGCCCGGGGTGCACCCGACCAGCCCCGCCGGGCCACGCGGCGCGCATCCGGACGGAACGGCAGACCCACGCGGCGGGCGTCCGGACGGACCGCCAGGGCCACGCGGCGGGCACTCGAACACGCCAGCGCCACGCGGCGTGCATCCGGGCGGACCGGCAGGGCCGCGCGGCGGGCACTCCGACGGGCCGGCAGGACCACGCGGCACGTACCTGGACGGGCCGGCCGCCTCGCGCGGGGCGTACCCGATCGGTTCCGCCAGTTCCGGCGGACAGCGCCCCGCGGGGCCGGACGAGCGGCGCGGGCATCCCGACGGCCCCGGCGCGGACGGCCGTCGGCCCCACCGCCCCGGTCCGCCTCCGGAGCGGCTCGACCAACGCTGGGTACGCCCCGACGGCCCGCCGCGCCAGGCCGTCCAACCGGGCTGGATGCCGGAGCCGAACGAGACCCCGCACCCCGCTCCGCGCAGGCACGCCCCGGCCGACGGTCGTCCGGCGGCTTCCGGTGAACGATGGGGCACGCCACCCGACGCTCGCCAGGACCACTCCCCCGGCGGACGCCGCGAACCCCTGCCCGATGGTCGTCGCGGCCCCTTCGTGGAGCCGTCACCGGACGATCCGGCCCGTGGTCGGCGCGGTCCCGGCGTCGACGGGCGTGACCAGGCCGTGCCGCCGTCGGAGCGGAGCACTGCCGGCCGGGGCGAGCCGGGCCGACGTGAGCCAGGCCGGGCCGAGCCCGGCCGCGACGGTCGGCGCGAACCAGGCTGGAGCGAGCCGGGCCACGACGGCCGGCGTGAACCCGGTCGGGCCGGTTCGGGCCACGACGGCCGGCGTGAGCCCGGGCGTGACAGCTGGCGCGAGCCCGGCCCACGTCCCCCGGCGGACCGGCGCGACCCGGCCGGTGGCCGATGGGACGATCGTGCGCCGGGCCGCGAGGCCGCCGCCTACCCCGAGACCCAGCGCCGGGCACCCGAGAACGGGCGGCCCGCGCAGCAGGGCGAACCCGGCCGGTACGGCGCGCAGGGGCACCGTCCGGCTGACCCGCAAGCCTCCGCCCCCGCGCGGCCGGACGCCGACCAGCGTTGGCAGCGCCCGCCGGCCGACCGTCCCCGCCCGCACCAGGGCGAGTGGCCCGTCATCGAGCCCCGCCCCCGGCCGGAACCCGACGCGTACCGGCCGGACGACCGGCACCGCCCACCCGTGGACCGGCCGATGCCGCCCCGGCACCCGATGCCGCCCCCCGACGGTCCACGCCCCGACGCGCGCCGTCCCGAGCAGGACGGTCCCGTCCGTCCGGACCCACGCGACGCTCGGCCCGCCGGTCCGGGCGCGCAGCCCGACGGCACCGGTCCGCGTCCCCACGCCACCCGGCCGCCCATCGCCCCGACGCGCCCCGACGCCGCCCCGACGCGCCCGGAAGCCGGTCGAGCGCAGCCGGAGCAGGACCGTCGCCGGCCGGACGAGGTCGCCGCGCGTTCCGACGATTCCCGGACGGCGCGGCCGGACGAGCGCCGGACGCCGCCGGACGCACCGGGGACGACGCGGCCTGGGCGATGGCCCGATGCTCATCCGGTCCGCGGCGCCGAGGGCAGGAGCACGGCCCCGGCCGGGTCGGCCGGGCACCCGCGCCCCGACGACCGTCCCCGCCCTGTTCCGGCGGTGCCGGATCCGCTGTCGACACCGCGCACGCCCGCGCACTCCGGTGACGGCTCGCCGTCGACCGGCCAGGCCCCGCTGCGGCCCGTGCCACCAGCTGGTACGGACGAGCAGCACCGGATGCCGGCGCCGGGTCGGTACGAGGCGACCCGTCCGCCGGTGACCGAGCCCGGCCGACGCGTCGTCGACGGTGCTTCCGCACCGGCCGTTCCCGTCCGAGACGAGCCCGGTGCGTCCGTCTCGGGTGCGCCCGCCTCGGGTGCGCCCGTTTCCGGCGCACCGGTCTCCGGCGGGGTCACTCCCCCTGCGCCGGCTGTCGGCACGCCCAGAGGCGATGCGCAGGCTCCGACCGGCACGGGACGAGCGGAGCCCGTCCACCCCACGCCGCCGCATGGGCGGACCGAGGAACGTCAAGAGCTTCCTTCGGCCGGTCCCGTCCAGCCGACCGAGGCCGCGCCGGCTCGTCCCGCGCCGCCCACCTATCCGGGCCCTGCCCCGGCCCGGCCGACCACGCCACCACCGGTCGTCCCGGCGATGGGCCCTGCCAGCCCGGAAGCACAGGCGGCTCGGCCCACGACCGGCACGGGCAGCCGTCCCGCTCCGCACACGGACGCCAACCGTCTCGAAGCCGACGCCGGAGCGACCCCCGAAGTAGGCATCCGACCCGCGCCGGGCACGGGCACGAATACGGGCACGGGCACGGATACGGGCACGGGCACGGATACGGGCACGGGCACGGGCACGGGCACCGGCACCGGCACCGGCACCACGGGCGCGGGCGCGGGCACCAACGGTCCCGGATCCGGCGCGTACTCCGGAGCGACGCCCGGCACGAGCACCCGTGCGGTCCCGGGCGCGGACGCCGATCGCCCCGTAGCCGACCCGCGTCCCCGGACCACGCCCGGCACCCCGATCACGCCGAGCACGGACGCCGACCATCCGGTGGTCGACCGTCCGGTGGTCGACGCGCACGCCGGGACGACGTCCCGGACCGCCACCCACGCCACGCCGACCACCGGCCGGCCGCAGGCCGATGTGGACGTCCCAGCAGAGGAGGGCGGCCGGGGAGCCGACGCAGGCATACGGCCCGAGTCCCGCTCGGACGGAAGCCGGCCCGATGCCGGAGTGGACGTCCAATCTGTGTCCGGGGCGGACCTCGTCCGTCCGGAAGCCGACGCGGACACCCGGCCCACACAGGGCACGGACCGCCTCGGAGCCGGCACTCCCTCTGACCGGAGCGACATGCCGTCGGAGAACGGCCGACCGGCGGAGAAGACACCTCCACCGTCCCCCGGCGCCGAGGCGTGGTTCCGCCCGAACCAGCCCGCGGAAGCCCCGAAACCGCCGGAGATCTTGGACGATTTCGGCCCCTCTGGGGGCCCTTTCGTACCAAGATCTCTACCCGGCCAGGACTCGATCGCACCGTCGGGTGGCGAGCGCAGTGGGGTGCCGTCCGTCGAGACGTCGACGGCATCCCTCGGCGCGCCAACGCTGGGCACGCACCCGACCGTTGACGACGGGTCTCCAGCGGTGGCGGAGGCTTCGGAATCGGCGGCGAAGGGGCCGGAAGCCGCAACGACCACAGTGGAGACGAACGCAGCGGACGCGAGGAAGGCGCCGGAACTCGATGCCGCGGTGCCGCCAGGCGCTGCCGTGCTCGCCGTGCCCGGTTCGAGCGGCGGTCCAGCACCGGCGTCCACTGCCGATGCGAACGCACCCGCATCCACCAGCACCAGCGAACCCGCAGGCACCCTCGACGCACCGCCGACACCCGAACTGGCGCAGGCACCCGCACCTGAACCGGCGCCGGCACCTGCACCGGCACCGGCACCTGCATTGGCACCGGCACCGGCACCGGCACCGGCACCTATCGTCACCGCCTCCGCCGTGGACGCGTCGACCGTCGGCGCATCGGTCGATGCCGCAACGACCGCCGACTCACCGGCCGTACCCGTGCACGCGCCGATCACCCCGCCGCCGGCCGAGCCGACGACGGCGGACACCAGCGTTCCCGTACCCGACGGTCCGCGCGCCGAGCCCGAGCCGCACGGCGCGATGGCTGCCGCACCCGAGCGGCTCAGCCCTGCGCCGGAGCGCACTCCGAACGATGTCGCCGCCTCCGGCACCACCGAGACCCGGCAGGACGACGCGGCACCGGAGAGCACTGCCGACGAGACGACGCGCGAGACCACCGCCGACGGCACAGCCCAGGGACCAGCGGCGGCCGACGGCACCGGCCACTCCGCGCCCGCACCGTCCACCCCGGAGCCGGTCGACACGGCCGCTGATACGGACGCCACCGTTGCCGCACCCGCGCAACAGACGCAGGCCGACGACGCCGAACCGACCCCGACAAGCACCGAACACGACGCCGACCACGCCGGCGGCGCCGAGCACACCAACAGCACCGAGCACGCCGACGCCGACGACGCGCAGGATCGGCGTACCCCCGAAGAAGCCGGAACCGACGACGGCGCCGGACCTGCGGCGGACGCCGAGCCGCCGCCTCCTGTCGACCCGGAGCAGGCCCTCGCCGCGGTCGGCTGGGAGCTGGATCCGCGTACGCTGCGCGAGCAGGCCCCCGACCCGGCCCAGTTGCGGGTCATCCGGGACGGGCTCACCGGCAAGCTCGACACCACGCTCGACAACCGCAGCCGGGCCCGGCTGCTCAGCCTGCGCGCGGTGGCGTCCCGGGTCCTCGGTGACCTGGACGACGCGCTCGGGGACGCGCGGCTCGCCGTCACGTACGCGGAGGCCACCGGCGAGTTCCGGCGGACCGCGCTGGCCCGCGCGCGCCTCGCCGAGGCGCTGCGGTGGCGGGGTGACCACGCGGAGGCGGACCGGCTCTTCGCGGAGGCGAACTCGCCGGAGCTGCCGGACCGGCTGCGTGCGCTGCTGCACGAGCACGCCGGGCGGTGCTGCTACGACCAGGGCCGGCTGACCGAGGCGTGCCTGCACTTCGAGCGGGCGCTGGACCTGCGTCACGGCGAGGACGCGCAGCTCAACGCCCGGGTCGAGGTCGCGCTGGACGCGGTCGCGGAGCGGGCCGCCGCCGACGGCTTCGGGCCCGCGCCGCGCCGGCCCGAGGAGGTGCTCGGCACGCCGCGTCCGCCGGTGGCGACGTTCGACGAGGAGCAACAGCTCTGGGGGTACGCGGACGCCGACGGCGAGATGGTCATCGCGCACCGGTACGCCGAGGCGCAGCCGTTCCACGAGGGTCTGGCCTGGGTACGCCGGCCGGAGGCGTCCCGGTGGGCGCTCATCGACACGTCCGGCGCGGCGCTGATCGAGGCGAACAACGGCTACCGGGCGGTGGTGCCCTTCTCGGAAGGGCTGTCCTGGGTGTCGATGGACGGCAAGGGCCGGTGGATGGCCGTCGACCGGATGAACATCGTGAAGATCCCGCCCGGGTACGAGGAGGCCAGGCCGTTCCGCAGCGGCCTGGCGGCGGTACGGCAGAACGGCGGCTGGGGCGCGGTGGACCTGACCGGCGAGGTGGTGGTGCCGACCCGGTACCACCGTCTCGGCACGCCGCTCGCGGACGGTCGCGAGGTCGACGGGTTCACCGCCGACGGACTGGCGGTGGTCGAGCTGGCCGGTCGTCGGGGCGTGGTGGACCGGGCCGGCCGGGTGGTGGTGCCACCGGCGTACCCGACGGTGGTGGTGCATCCGGTGGCGTTCCTGGTCGCCACCGAGTCGGGCCGGTGGGGCGCGCTGGACCGGCGCGGCGAGCCGCTCATCGACCCGGTGCATCCGGGGCGCGCGGCGGTGGTCGCGGAGATCGACCGGCTGCTCGCCGACGCCAGCCCGGTGCTCTGACCCGCGCCCGGCACGCCACCTCGAGCGGCGGACCCGGCCCGTCAGCGTCTGGCAGCCCCGGCGACCCCGGGTCGGCCGCTCACGCCGTCGGCGGAGGGCCCAGCAGTTCGATGCCGTTGCGGGCTGCGGCGTGCCCGAGCGCTGCCGGGTCGATCGGCGCAGGGTCGGGCAGCCGGCGCTGCGGAGCCGGTACGCCTGCTTCCGCGGCGAACCGTTCGAACCCGGCCGGGGTGGTGATCTGGAGCGCGCGCAACGGCTCGTCCGGGCCGACCACGAACGTGTGCGCCAGGCCCACCGGCAGCAGGACGAAGTCACCGGGACCGGCGGTGAGCGTCTCGCCGTCGCAGTGGAATCGGGCGGTGCCGGAGAGCAGGTAGAACATCTCGTCCTCGACCTGATGGCGGTGCAGGGGCGGGGCGAAGCCCGGCGGGTTCACGAACTCGGCGACGGTGAGGCGGTCCCGGGTGTGCCGGCCACCGGCCTTCAACGTGCACAGGTTGCCGAGGAACCAGTACGCCTCGCCGTCGTCGGGGCCGAGCAGGTAGGGGCGGACGGACATGGGTGGCCTCCGATTTCAGTGAATGCGAGAACATTCGATAGCCAGGAGTCTAGTGAATCGATTGTTAGTATCGCGAGGTCATGGCTGGAGTCAAGGACGGCAAGTCGACGCGCCCCTACCGCTCGGCGGTGCGCGAGGAGAGCGCCCGGCGTACCCGTCAGGCGGTCGTGCGGGCGGCGACCGACCTGTTCGTGACGCGCGGCTACGCGGCGACGTCACTGGCCGACGTGGCCGCCGAGGCGGGCGTCGCCCGGCCCACCGTGTTCGCCGCATTCGGCTCCAAGGCCGCCCTGCTGCGCCAGGTGCTCGACGAGGCGCTCGCCGGTGACGACGAGCCGGTGCCGGTGGCGCGCCGCCCCTGGTTCCAGCCGGTCTGGGAGGCGTCCGACCAGGGCGCGGTGCTCGACGCGTACGCCGGGGTCTGCACGCTGATCGGCCACCGCGCGGCCGGCGCCTTCGAGACGGTCCGCCGCGCGGCGGACGAGGCGCCCGAGGTGGCCGAACTGTGGGAGACGCTGCTGCGCAACCGCCGCGCGGGCGCCGCCATGGTGGTCGACCGGCTGCTCACCCTGGACGGCCCGCTCCGGCCGGACGCGGGCACCGACCGCGCGGTCGACGCGCTGTGGTTCTACAACGACCCGGCGCACTACGCGGCGCTGGTGCAGCGGTGCGGGTGGACGGAGGAGAGTTTCCGGCAGTGGCTCGCCGTCCGGATGCGCGACGCGCTGCTGGGGGCGTGAACGCCGGACGGCGTCCGCGACCGGGCAGGTCTAGGGTCGGGAGCATGGAATTCCGTCACCTGGGCCGCTCCGGCCTGATGGTCAGCGAGATCTCGTACGGCAACTGGATCACCCACGGCTCGCAGGTCGAGGAGGACGCGGCGGTCGCGTGCGTCCGCGCCGCGATCGACAGCGGCATCACCACCTTCGACACCGCCGACGTGTACGCGGGCACCCGCGCCGAGTCGGTGCTCGGCCGCGCGCTCAAGGGCGAGCGTCGCGAAGGGCTGGAGATCTTCACGAAGGTCTACTGGCCGACCGGCCCCGGTCGCAACGACAGGGGTCTGTCCCGCAAGCACATCATGGAGTCGATCGACGGCTCGCTGCGCCGCCTCCAGACCGACCACGTGGACCTGTACCAGGCCCACCGCTACGACTACAGCACTCCGCTGGAGGAGACGATGGAGGCCTTCGCCGACGTCGTACGCTCCGGCAAGGCGCACTACATCGGCGTCTCCGAGTGGAAGGCGTCCCAGCTGCGCGAGGCGCACACGCTCGCCCGTGAGCTGCGCATCCCGCTGATCTCGAACCAGCCGCAGTACTCGATGCTGTGGCGGGTCATCGAGACCGAGGTGATCCCCACCAGCGAGGAGCTGGGCATCGGCCAGATCGTCTGGTCGCCGATGGCCCAGGGTGTGCTGTCCGGCAAGTACCTGCCGGGCCAGCCGCCGCCCGCGGGCTCCCGCGCCACCGACGAGAAGTCCGGCGCCGGGTTCATCGCCCGGTTCATGACCGACGACGTGCTCACCCGCGTGCAGCGGCTCAAGCCGCTGGCCGAGCAGGCCGGGCTGACCATGCCGCAGCTCGCCGTCGCCTGGGTGCTCCAGAACCCGAACGTCTCCTCGGCGATCGTCGGCGCGTCCCGGCCGGAGCAGGTGCACGACAACGTGAAGGCGGCGGGCGTGAAGCTCGACGCCGACCTGCTCAAGGCGATCGACGAGATCGTCGAGCCGGTCACCGAGCGGGATCCGGCGAAGACCGAGAGCCCGGCTCAGCGCCCGTGACGTCGCGTCGTTCCCGGGCCGGCTCGGACCGGCCCGGGAACGACCGGGCCGGCTACTCCCAGAAGCGGATCAGGGCGTAGCCGATCTGGTACAGCTCGCGCGGCAGGCCGAGCGCGTCGCCGACGGCGAAGACCGCGCCGAAGAACACCCGGTTGATCTGCGGGCTCCACAGCAGCGCGAAGAGCAGAATGAAGCCGTACGGGGCGAACAGGTCGTACATCCGCCGGTAGGCGGGGCTGAGCCAGGGCTGGAGCATGTTGCCGCCGTCCAGGCCCGGCACCGGCAGCAGGTTGAGCACGCTGGCGGTGAGCTGGAGGAACGCGAGCAGCCCGACGCCGGCCCAGAACTCCAGCGGCCCGCCCAGTTCCGGCCCCCACGCCACCGCCGCGACCAGCACCAGCGTGAACAGCACGTTCGTCGCCGGCCCGGCCAGGCTGACCAGCGTGTGCCGCAGCCGGCCGGGGATCGCGTGCCGGTCCACCCAGACCGCGCCGCCGGGCAGGCCGATGCCGCCGAGCAGCACCACGACCACCGGCAGCACGATCGACAGCAGCGGGCTGGTGTACTTCAGCGGGTTGAGCGTGAGATAGCCGCGGTGCGCGATGTCCCGGTCACCGGACCGGTACGCGACCACGGCGTGCGCGTACTCGTGCAGGCACAGCGAGACCAGCCAGCCCGAGACGACGAAGAGGAACACGTCGAAGCCGACGTTGCCGTACCGGTTCCAGGTCATCACCCCGGAGGCGACGAAGAGTGCCACCAGGGCCAGGAAGATCGGGCTGGGCCGGAACGCCGCCCGGGGCACGCCGAGGATCAGCGGCTCGCCCGGGCGGTCGTAGCCCGTCATTCGGCCGGGGGTTGCAGGCTCATCCGGTAGTCCACCCGGTCGTCCTCGACCAGCACGACTGTGGTGACGCCGGATGCCGCGAGCTCCCGCCAGGCCTGGCCGATCCACGACTCGGCGTCCGCCTGGCTCGGGAACGACTCGGCCGGCCCGTCGGCCGCGTCGCCGTTCGTGCCCTCGTACCGCCAGCTCCACGCCATGCCGCGTCTCCCCTCGCCGCCGTCGTCCCGTGGGACGCCAAACCTCCGCAAGCCTAGTCGGCCCCGCCGACGACGGCCCGCCACCACATGGATCATGCCCACCCCCACCGCCGGGCCGCACCCGCGATCTTGCGGTTAGTGCCCCGACAGAGCGGTCATTCCCGGCATCCTGGGGGCCACAAGTGCAAGATCAGCGCCGCGAGAGGGCGGGGCGCGGGCGGGGAGGGGCGAGCTGCCCGGAACGCGGGCGGGCGAACTAAGGTACGGGCATGTCCGTTGACGGGTGGCACACCCTCCTGGTGCTCGGCGGTATCCGCTCCGGCAAGTCCGAGTTCGCCGAGTCTCTGGTCGCCGACGCGCCCACGGTCCGGTACGTGGCCACCGCCCCGGCCGGGGATCCGGAGGACACCGAGTGGGCGACCCGCCTCGCGGCGCACCGCGCCCGCCGCCCGGGGAGCTGGAGCACCGAGGAGACCGCGGCGGATCCGGGCCAGCTGGTCGAGGTGATCGCCGCCGCCGGGCCGAACGAGACGCTTCTCGTGGACGACCTGGGCGGCTGGGTGACGGTGCTGCTCGACCCGGCCCACCAGCCGGCCGACGACACCGCGACGATCGCCGAGCTGGCAGCGGCGGTGCGCTCCAGCACGGCCCGGCTGGTGCTGGTGAGCCCCGAGGTGGGCCTGTCCCTGGTGCCCACCACGCCCCTGGGCCGGGCGTTCACCGACGCGCTCGGCGCGACCAACCGCGCGGTCGCCGACGCCTGCGACGCGGTCGCGCTCGTGGTGGCCGGTCAGACGGCGTGGCTGAAGCCGGCCACTTCGGCCCCCGCGCACGCCGTGCCGCCCGCGGCCACGTCGCCCGAGACCGAGCCCGGCCGCGCCGCCGCGCCCCATCACGCGGCGGCCCAGGCCGTACCGGCCGACCTCGGCGCCGGGGACGTGACGCTGCCCGAGGTGCTCACCCCGGCCGCCGCCCCGGTGCCCGCCCCGGCCACATCCGACGAGCCCGGCACGGGCGACTGGGCCGCCCCCACCATGGCGCTGCCGATGATCGCCACCGGTCTGGTCATCCAGCCGGGCATGGAACTGCCGATGCCCGACGACTACACCGGGCCGCAGGCGGTCGACCGGCTCGCCACCCTCGACATCGCCGGTGCCGGTCTCGGCGTGCTGGAACAGGTGGTCGGCTTCGCCGCCGCCACCCAGGGCACCTCGACGCCGCGTCCGTGGGACTCGGTGCGCGTCCTGCTGATCCAGGGCGACCACGAGGGCGGCGCGTCGGCCGGCGCGACGCCCGGTGAGTCGGCGCGCCGCGCCCGGCAGGCCCGCGCCGGCCGGGGCGCACTGGCCCGGCTCGCCGCCGAGAACCGGGCCGGCCTGCAGATCGTCGAGGCGCCCGTCGCGGCGCCGATGGAGGACGGCCCGGCCCTGTCCGCCGACGAGGTCGAGGCGGCGCTGCGCTACGGCTGGCGGCTCGCCGAGCAGGCGGCCGACGCGGGGGTGCAGCTGCTGGTGCTCGCCGCGTGTGGTGCGGGGGGCGAGGCCGCCGCCGCAGCGGTGCTCGCGGCCACCGCGGGCGCGGAGCCGCCGATGGTGCTCGGCCGGGTGGTCACCGAGCAGGGCGAGATCGACGACACCGCCTGGATGGTCCGCTGCGCGGCGGTGCGGGACGCGCTGCACCGCACCCGGCGCTCCGCCCGGGAGGCCAAGGACGTCCTGGCCGAGCTGGGCGGCGGCGACATCGCGCTGGCCACCGGCGTACTGCTGGGCGCCACCGCCCGCAAGGTGCCGGTGCTGCTGGACGGGCCGGTCGGCACCGCCGCCGCCATGGTCAGCCGCGACCTGGCCGGGCAGGCCCGGCACTGGTGCCTGCTGCCCGACCACGGCGGCCGTCCGGGTGTACGGCTCGCCGCCGACGTGCTCGGTCTGACCCCGCTGGTGGACCTGCGGCTCGACCTGGGCGAGGGGGCGACCGCGCTGGCCGCGCTGCCGCTGCTGCGCTCCGCGTTGACGCTCGCCGCCACGCTGCCGGTGCACCCGTCGCTGGGCGGCCCCGACCACAGCGGCACCGACGACGACAGCGGCACCGACGACACCGCCGGCGACCGCACCGGCACCGGCACCGGCGAGCCCACCGGCGACGACGAACCGGACTTCGCCGAGCCGGAGCCGGCCGGGCCGGGACCGACCACGATCGGGTCGGACGAGCCGGTCTCCCCCGGCCGACGTGCCGACTGAGGCGCGGCTCGCCGACGGCATCCGGCTGGCGCTCACCACGTTCACCACCCTCCCGGTACGCGCCGGACGGGTCGACCGGGCCGCCGCGGGCATCGCGATGGCGCTCGCGCCGCTGGTCGGGGCGCTGCTCGGCGCCGTACTCGGTGGGGTGCTGCTGCTCACCGGCGCGCTCGCGCCACCGCTCGTCGCCGCGGTGGTCACAGTGGGGCTGGGCGCGCTGCTCACCCGGGGCCTGCACCTGGACGGGCTGGCCGACACCGTCGACGCGCTCGGCTCGTACCGGCGCGGTCCGGCCGCGCTGGAGATCATGAAGCAGCCGGACGTCGGCCCGTTCGGGGTGGTCGCGCTCGTGGTCGTACTCCTGCTCCAGAGCGCGGTGCTCGCGGAGCTGGCCGGCCGGGACGCGCTCGCCGCGTTCGCCGCCGTGGTCGCGGCCACCGCGGCCGGGCGGCTGGCCGTCGGCCTGGCCTGCCGGCGCGGCGTGCCGGCGGCCCGGCCGGAAGGGCTGGGCGCGCTCGTCGCCGGCACTGTCGGGTGGGGCGCGCCGGCGGTCGGCGCGGTCGCCGTCGCGCTGGCGGCGGTGCCCGCGGTGCCGGACCATCCGTGGCAGGGGCCGCTCGCCGTCCTCGGCGCGCTCGCCGTCGCGGCCGGGCTGCTGCGGCACCTGGTACGCCGCTTCGGCGGCATCACCGGCGACGTGCTCGGAGCGCTCGTGGAGATCGTCACCACGCTGTCCTACCTGGGACTGGTGCTGACCGGCTGAGCGCCACCGGTCCGGGCGGGTAGCGTTCGGGGCGAGTGCACCGGCGCGGTCGAGGGGGACGGCATGCTCATCACGGACGACTTCCTGCCGGTACCGGTGCCCGAGTCGCTCGACGCGACCTATCTGGTGCCGATCACCGGGCTGCCCAAGGTGAGCCCGAAGACAGCCGTGGAAGGGCTGGCCGGCCGGCTCTCCGAGCCGGTGCACGGGCTGGCCAAGCAGATGCTCGACAGTCCGCTGATGACCGTGGACACCCGCACCGTGGACGAGTTCCCCGAGCTGCCGCCGGACCTGCTCACCGCGTTCGGCGCCACCGAGGAGCAGCTGGCCCGGCTGGCCGCCGCCACCCACCTCGTGGTGGTGCAGGCCGAGTACCGGCCGGGCTGGCCGCCCGCGCACGAGTGGGCCGCCCGCGCCGTGGCCGCGGCGGTGGCCGAGACGGTCGGCGGGGACGTGGTGGACGTCTTCGGGCTCCAGTTCCTCGACCCGGCGGCGGCGCTGCGCTCGCTGCCCGACGAGCAGGGCCGGATCCGGCTCGTCGACTGGGTGCTGGTGCCCTACTCCTCGGATTCCGACGGGCTGTGGTTCACCACCAAGGGACTGCGCCGGTTCGGGCTGCTGGAGTTGCAGGCGCAGGGCGTACCGGACCACCTGACCCGGGCGTGGGGCGCGGTGATGACGGGCGCGGCCCGGCGGCTGCTGCGGGACTGGACCGACGGGCTCGCCGGGGAGGAGGTGCCGGCGTTCGTGCAGCTTCCGGTGCTGGCCACGGTGACCGGGCACGACATCGCCGTGGCGTACGGCAATCCGGAGCAGCACGGCGCGACCGCGCCGGTGCTGCTGCGGCTGGAGCTGGACCCGGCCACCGACCCGGACGCCGACTCGTTCCTGAGCCTCAACCCGCCGCCCGGGCATCCGGGTCCGCCCGGCCGCTACTTCGCCGCCGCCTGCGCGACGCTGTTCAACGGCATCCAGCCGGACGTGCGCTACACCCGCACCGGGGACGCGATGAGCCGCGCGGTGGAGACCGCCCGGGAGGCGCTGGTCGACATCCGGGCCCGGTTCCTGGCCGGGCGGCTGCCCGAGGAGAGCCAGCTCGTGGTCAAGTACGGCCTGCCCGGCGACGACGGCCCCGAGTACGTCTGGGCCGGGGTGACCTCGTGGGACACCCCGGAACGGATCGTCGGCGCCAGCGCCAGCGACGCCAACACCGACCCGGGCGTGCGGATCGGCTCGCCGGTGGTGGTGGAGGCGTCGGACGTGGTCGACTGGGCCGTGCTGGACGGCACCGGCGTACTGGAGGGCGGCTGGACGCAGGCAGTCCTCGACGCCGGGGAGCGCGGCGAGGACTGACCCGCGCGGTTCAGCGCACCGAGGGCTTGACGAACGGCGGCCTGGTCAGGCGCATCCGGGCACGGCGGCCCCGGATGTCCACCTCCAGCTCGTCGCCGTCGGCCAGCTTCGGGTCGGTGTCGACCAGCGCCAGCGCGACGCCGTGCTTGAGCGTCGGGCTGAACGTGCCGCTGGTGACGGTGCCGACCTGCCGGTCGCCCGCGTACACGGCCATCCCGGGGCGCGGGATGGCCCGGTCGACGGCGGTGAGGCCGCGCAGCGTACGGGCCGGGCCGGCGGCCTTCTCGGCGCGCAGCGCGTCGCGGCCCCAGAACGCCGGCTTGTCCCAGCCGACCGCCCAGCCGGAGCGGCCCTGCACCGGGGTGATCTCCGGGGACAGGTCCTGCCCGTGCAGCGGGTAGCCCATCTCGGTGCGCAGCGTGTCCCGGGCGGCCAGGCCGCAGGCGCGTACGTCGTCTGCGGCGGCGAAGAGCGCGTCCCAGACGGCGACCGCGTGCTCGGACGCCACGACCAGCTCGTAGCCCAGCTCGCCGGTGTAGCCGGTGCGGCACACGGTCAGCTCCACCCCGTCGAGCGTGGCTGTGGAGAAGCTCATGTAGTCGTGCCCGGTGGGCAGGCCGAGCGCGCCCAGCAGCTCAGCCGAGCGCGGTCCCTGCACGGCGAGCACCGCGTACGCCTCGTGTTCGTCGGTGACTGTGACGCCGGCGGGCGCGGCGGCGCGCAGGCGGCGGGCCACCTCGGCGGTGTTGGCCGCGTTGGGCACCAGGAAGACGTGGTCGTCGGCGTGCAGGTAGGCGATGATGTCGTCCACCACGCCGCCGGTGGCGTCGTCGCAGCAGAGCGTGTACTGCGCCTGGCCGGGGGTGATCCGGCCGAGGTCGTTGGTGAGGCAGGCGTTGACGAAGTCCGCCGCGCCCGGCCCGGTGACCCGGATCTTGCCCAGGTGCGAGACGTCGAACACGCCGACGCCCTCGCGGACGGCCGCGTGCTCCTTGAGCACGCCGCCACCGGCGTACTCCAGGGGCATCTGCCAGCCCCCGAAGGGGGCGAACTTCGCGCCGAGCGCGGTGTGCCGCTCGTGCAGCGGGGATCGGCGCAGCCGGGTCTCGGCGGCGTCGGAGGTCACCTCGGTCATGGGTGGCAACTTACCGGCCCGGACCGCTGTGGTTAGCATCGGCGGGATCCCGTCGGCACGCATCGGCGGGACAGCCACGCCTCCCGGCGGGTAGGTTGCCGCCGGAGAGACCTTCATCGCCGGTACGCGACGACGCGGCCGGCCCGGCCCGCCCGGAGTAGCTTTCGTGACATCGCCCCGCACCACCCTCAGCCTGGTCGACACCGACCCCGCCGAACTCGCCGTCGACGCGATCGTGATCGGCGTGCACAGCCAGACCACCGAGCCGGGCAACGGCGCACCCGCCCACGCCCTGCTGCTGGCCACCGGCGGGGAGAGCATCGCCGCCGCGTTCGACGGAAAGCTGACCGAGACGCTGGCCCTGCTCGGCGCGACCGGTGGCCCGGGCGAGGTGATCAAGCTGGCCACGCTGGGTACCGTGACCGCGCCGCTGGTCGTGGCGGTCGGCCTCGGCCCGGAGCCCTCGGGCGCCGCTCCGGCCCCGGAGTCGCTGCGCCGGGCCGCCGGTGCCGCGGTGCGGGCGCTGGCCGGTGCCCCGCGCGTCGCCCTGGCCCTGCCTCTGCCCGACGACGCCGACGCCCCGGCCGCGCTGCGCGCGGTCGCCGAGGGCGCGCTGCTGGGCGGCTACCGGTTCGCCGGCTACAAGACCAAGCCGCAGCCGGCCCGGCGCGAGCCGGTGGCCGAGGTGCTGGTGGCGGTGCCGGACGCGGCCGACGCGACCGCCCAGGCCGAGATCGCGCGGGCACAGGCGGTGGCCGGTGCGGTGCGGACCAGCCGGGACTGGATCAACACCGCCCCGAACGAGCTGCGTCCCCCGGCGTTCGCCGACGTCGTCTCCGCCGCCGCCCGCGAGGCGGGGCTGGAGGTCGAGGTGCTGGACGAGGCGGCGCTGAAGGCCGGCGGCTACGGCGGCATCCTCGCCGTCGGCCAGGGCTCCGAGGCCCCGCCGCGGCTGGTGAAGCTCACCTACACGCCCGCCGGTGGCGGCAACGGCAAGCGGGTCGCGCTGGTCGGCAAGGGCATCACGTTCGACACCGGCGGCATCTCGATCAAGCCGGCGCAGGGCATGTGGGAGATGAAGTCGGACATGGCCGGCGCGGCGGCGGTCGGCGCGGCCATGCTGGCGGTCGCGGCGCTCAAGCCGTCGGTCACCGTCACCGGCTACCTGCCGATGGCGGAGAACATGCCGTCGGGCACCAGCTACCGGCCGGGCGACGTGATCAGCATGTTCAACGGCAAGAAGGTGGAGGTGCTCAACACCGACGCCGAGGGCCGGATGGTGCTGGCCGACGCGATGGCGCGGGCCTGCGCGGACGGCGCGGACTACCTGTTCGAGACCTCCACGCTGACCGGCGGCCAGGTGATCGCGCTGGGCAAGCGGATCGCCGGTGTGATGGGCACCCCGGAGCTGTGCGAGCGGGTGCGGGTGGCCGGTGACGCGACCGGCGAGCCGGCCTGGCCGATGCCGCTGCCCGACGACGTGCGCAAGGGCATGGAGTCGGACGTCGCGGACATCTCGCAGGTCAACGCCGGGATGGACCGGGCCGGGCACATGCTCCAGGGCGGCGTGTTCCTGCGCGAGTTCGTGACCGACGACGTGGCGTGGGCGCACATCGACATCGCCGGTCCGGGCTACCACTCGGGCGAGGCGACCGGTTACTGGACCAAGGGCGGCACCGGCGTGCCGGTGCGCACGCTCGTGCACCTGGTCGAGGACGTCGCCACCAACGGCTGACGGGTAAGGAAGGGCCCCTTCTTAACGCCTCGCGTCTTAGAAGGGGCCCTTTTTAACACCCGCGCGCAGCCGGCTCAGAACAACTCGGGGCGGCGCTTGCGGCGCTCGTTGTAGTCGCGCATGCGCTGGGGATAGCCCATCAGCCGCACGTCGTAGATCGGGATGGCGATCCGGTGCGCCCAGCGGCGTGCTTCGTCCGGCCCGCCGACACGCCGCCGGGTCCACTCGCCGTCGTCGGCGATCAGCATGATCGTGGTCTCGGTGACCGTCGTACGGGGCTCGATGTACGCCTCGACGCCCTTGCGGGTCCGGACGAAGTTCTCCAGATGGTCCAGATCGGCGCGGTCGGCGGCGCGGTCGCGGCTCGCCGGGGCCGCCCGCTTACGTCGTCGGAACAGCCCCACCGAATCCACTCCTCCCCCAGCGCCGTCATCGAAGACGGTGCCAAGGGTACGTGTCACCGACGTGTCGTTGGGCACCTCGGTACGCGCTCGGTCCGTGGTGGTGACAAGATGACCGAGGTGGGGTGTGCCTGTTACTCCGCCGTAACCCCCGATGCAGTGACGCGACCTGGGAGTTGGATGTGAGCGAGCCGAACGACACGACCTTCGACATCGTCATCCTCGGAGGTGGTAGCGGCGGCTACGCGGCGGCGCTGCGTGCCGCCCAGCTGGACCTCTCCGTCGCCCTCATCGAGAAGAGCAAGCTGGGCGGGACCTGCCTGCACAACGGGTGCATCCCGACCAAGGCGCTGCTGCACGCCGCCGAGATCGCCGACCAGACCCGCGAGTCCGAGCAGTTCGGCGTGAAAGCCGAGCTGGTCGGCATCGACATGAAGGCCGTCAACTCGTACAAGGACGGCGTGATCTCCCGCCTGTACAAGGGCCTCCAGGGCCTGGTGGGCGGCAACAAGAAGATCACCTTCGTGGCGGGCGCCGGCAAGCTGGTCGGCAAGAACGTCGTCGAGGTCGACGGCAAGCGCTACACCGGCCGCAACGTCGTGCTGGCCTCCGGCTCGTACGCCAAGAGCCTGCCCGGCCTGGACGTCGACGGCGAGCGGATCATCACCAGCGACCACGCCCTGACGCTGGACCGGATCCCGTCGTCGGCGATCGTCCTCGGCGGCGGCGTGATCGGCGTCGAGTTCGCCAGCGTCTGGAAGTCCTTCGGCGTGGACGTGACCATCGTCGAGGCGCTGCCCCGCCTGGTCGCCGCGGAGGACGAGGAGTCGTCGAAGGCGCTGGAGCGGGCGTTCCGCAAGCGGAAGATCAACTTCAAGGTCGGCAAGCCGTTCGAGAAGGTCGAGAAGACCGACAAGGGCGTGAAGCTGACCATTCAGGGCGGCGACACGGTCGAGGCCGAGCTGCTGCTGGTCGCCGTGGGCCGCGGCCCGAACACCGCCGGCCTCGGCTACGAGGAGCAGGGCGTCAAGATGGACCGCGGCTACGTGCTGACCGACGAGCGGCTGCGCACCAGCGTGCCGAACGTCTACGCGGTCGGCGACATCGTGCCCGGCCTGCAGCTCGCGCACCGCGGCTTCCAGCAGGGCATCTTCGTCGCCGAGGAGATCGCCGGGAAGAACCCGGCCGTGATCGACGAGGCCGGCATCCCGCGCGTCACCTACTGCGACCCGGAGCTGGCGTCGGTCGGCCTGACCGAGGCGAAGGCCAAGGAGCAGTACGGCGCCGACAAGATCAAGACCTACAACTACAACCTGGGCGGCAACGGCAAGAGCCAGATCCTCAAGACCGCCGGCCACGTGAAGCTGGTCCGGGTGGACGACGGCCCGGTGGTCGGCGTGCACATGGTCGGCGCCCGGGTCGGTGAGCTGATCGGCGAGGCGCAGCTCATCTACAACTGGGAGGCGTACCCGGCCGAGGTGGCGCAGCTCGTGCACGCCCACCCGACGCAGAACGAGGCTCTGGGCGAGGCGCACCTGGCCCTGGCCGGCAAGCCGCTGCACGCGCACGCCTGACACGACAACCGCGGCGTCCGGCGACGGGCGATGATCCCACCAGGGGAATGAAGGAGTCTGGAGAACATGCCGGTATCGGTCACCATGCCCCGGCTCGGCGAGAGCGTCACCGAGGGCACCGTCACGCGCTGGCTCAAGCAGGAGGGTGACACCGTCGAGGTCGACGAGCCCCTGCTCGAGGTGTCGACCGACAAGGTCGACACCGAGATCCCGTCCCCCGCGGCGGGCGTGCTGAGCCGGATCGTGGTCGGCGAGGACGAGACCGCCGAGGTCGGCAGCGAGCTGGCGGTCATCGCCGGCGAGGGCGAGGACGCGGGCGCGGCTCCCACGGAGAAGGCCGAGCCGGCCACCGAGCCGACGGCCGCCGCCGAGGGCACCGGCCCCGAGCCGGAGCAGGCCCAGGAGGCCGAGGAGGCCGCCGCCGAGCCGGGCGCCGAGGCCGAGCAGCCGGCCGTCGAGGAGCCGGCCGAGCCCGCCGCGCCGTCGGTCGAGGGCACGCCGGTGACCATGCCGGCCCTGGGCGAGAGCGTCACCGAGGGTACTGTCACCCGCTGGCTCAAGCAGGTCGGCGAGACCGTCGAGGTGGACGAGCCGCTGCTGGAGGTCTCCACCGACAAGGTCGACACCGAGATCCCGTCGCCGGTCGCCGGCACGCTGCAGGAGATCAAGGTCGCCGAGGACGAGACCGCCGACGTCGGCGCCGTGCTGGCGATCGTCGGGGTGGCCGGCGCCGCGCCCGCGAAGGCGGAGCCGAAGCCCGAGCCCAAGCCGGAGCCCAAGGCCGAGGCGAAGCCCGAGCCGAAGCCGGAGCCCAAGGCCGAGGCGAAGCCCGAGCCGAAGCCGGAGCCGAAGGTCGAGGAGCCCACGCCGGGCGCGTCCTACAACGAGCCGGCCGCCGAGGCGGAGCAGGCCGCGCAGCCGGCCAAGGCCGAGCAGGCGGCCCAGCCGGCCGCGCCGGCCGCCGCGCAGCGCCCGAGCGTTCCGTCCGAGTACGGCGAGGACGCCGCCGGGTACGTGACGCCGCTGGTGCGCAAGCTCGCCGCCGAGCACGGCGTGGACCTGGGCTCGATCAAGGGAACCGGCGTGGGTGGCCGCATCCGCAAGCAGGACGTGCTGGAGGCGGCCGAGAAGGCGAAGGCCGCCAAGCCCGCGCCGGCCGCCGCCGCTGCCCCGTCCGCACCCGCCCCGGCCAAGCCGGCCGCCAAGCCGGAGCCGAGCGCCAAGCGGGGCACCACGGAGAAGCTGCCGCGGATCCGTTCGATCATCGCCAAGCGTCTCCAGCAGTCGCTGCACGAGACGGCGCAGCTGACCACCGTCGTCGAGGTCGACGTCACCAAGGTCGCCAAGCTGCGGGCGCGGGCCAAGGACTCGTTCCAGGCCAAGCACGGCGTGAAGCTGTCCTTCCTGCCGTTCTTCGCGGTGGCCGCGATCGAGGCGCTCCAGACGTACCCGATCATCCAGGCCAGCATGGACCTGGACGGCGGGACGATCACCTACCCGGGCGCCGAGCACCTGGGCATCGCGGTGGACACCGAGCGCGGGCTGCTCACGCCGGTCATCCACAACGCCGGTGACCTGAACATGGGTGGCCTGGCCAAGCGGATCGCCGACCTGGCCGAGCGCACCCGGGCCAACAAGATCACCCCGGACGAGATGGCCGGGGCGACGTTCACGCTCACCAACACCGGCAGCCGGGGCGCGCTGTTCGACACCCCGATCGTGCCGTCGCCGCAGTCGGCGATGCTCGGCACGGGTGCCGTGGTGAAGCGTCCGGTCGTGGTGAACGATGCTGAGCTGGGCGAGGTCGTGGCGATCCGCTCGATGGTCTACCTGGCTCTGTCGTACGACCACCGGCTGATCGACGGCGCCGACGCGGCCCGCTTCCTCACCGCGGTGAAGGAGCGGCTGGAGGGCGGCAACTTCGAGGCCGAGCTGGGTCTGTAGATCCGAGACGGCGAGGGGGCGCGCGGCGACATGCCGCGCGTCCCCTTCCTCGTTTCCGCGGGTCAGCCGCGCAGGTGCGCCTCGGAGACGGTCCAGAGCTGCTCGGCGGCCTCCGGATCCCGGGCGTACGCGGCCCAGCCGGTGCGAGTGCCCGGCTGGTTCGGCCCGGCCTCCTGGCAGTCCTCGAAGTACCGGCCGCCGACGCCGTCGAGCAGCGGCGAGGTGGCGACCAGCACCGAGGTCGCCGCGCCCTGCTCCGGGGTCTTGAAGGCGGCCGCGTTGCCGCTGCGCATCCGCGCCAGCTCCTCCTCGCTGATGTAGCGCTGGAGGTTGGTCCGGATCGCGCCCGGCATCAGCGCGTTGGTGTAGATGCCGTCGTCGGCCCAGCGGCGGGTCGCCTCCACCGCGAACAGCACGTTCGCGGTCTTGGACTGCCCGTACGCCAGCCACGGGTCGTACGGCCGCTGCCGGAAGTGGATGTCGGAGAACACCACCGGCGAGCGCAGGTGCGCCGCCGAGCTGACCGAGACGATCCGCGCGCCGTCGGCCGCGGCGAGCGCCGGGCGCAGCCCGGTGGCGAGCGCGAAGTGGCCGAGGTGGTTGGTCGCGAACTGCATCTCCCAGCCCTGCTCGGTGCGCATCTCGGGCGAGGCCATGATCCCGGCGTTGTCGACGAGCATGTGCAGTGGCCCGTCCCAGGTGCGGACGAACGCGGCCACCGAGGCGAGGTCGGCGAGGTCGAGCGGGGCGACCAGGATCCGGTCGTTGCCGGTGGTGCCGATGATGTCGTCGGCGGCGCGCTGTCCGGCCTCGGTGTTGCGGACGGCGAGTGTGACGTCGGCTCCGGCGGCGGCGAGCGCGCGGGCGGTCTCCACGCCGATCCCGGAGGCGCCGCCGGTGACGACGGCCCGCCGGTCGGTCAGGTCCAGGTCGCGGACCACCTCCAGGGCTGTGGTCTCGGCGGAGAACGGGGTGGTGACTGGTGTCGAGCTGGTCATGGTCCATCCTTGTCGACGGCGACGCGGACCGATGTCCGCCCGCTACGATGAGAAGCGGAGGATCCTCCGTTACTCCGCCAGCATAATCGGAGGGGGCTCCGGTTACCATCGTGCCGGGCCGGCGGCCCGGTCGAGGGAGGAGTGCCCGTGCCCGACCGACAGCTGCGCGCGGACGCGCTGCGCAACCGGCAGCGGCTGCTGGACGCCGCGGTCCAGGCGTTTTCCCAGGACGGCCCGGAGGTAACGCTGGACCGGGTCGCCAAGGACGCCGGCGTCGGCATCGGCACGCTCTACCGACACTTCCCGAGCCGGGAGGCGCTGATCGAGGCGGCGTACCGCAACGAGCTGGAGAAGCTCTGCGACGCCGCTCCGGCGCTGCTCGCGGCCCAGCCCGCCGACGCGGCGCTACGCGCCTGGATGGACCGGTTCGTCGACTACCTCGCCACCAAGCGGGGCATGGCCGACGCGCTGCGGCTGGTGATCGCCTCCGGCGCCAACCCGTACGCGCAGAGCCGCGACCGGCTGCTCGCCGCGCTCGGCGAGCTGCTCGCGGCGGGCGCCGCAGCGGGCGTCGTACGCGCCGACGTGGCCGCCGCCGACGTGCTCGCCAGCCTCAGCGGGGTCTCCCTGGTGGCGGGCGAGCCGGACCAGCGTGCCCAGGCCGGACGCCTGCTCGACCTGCTGATGGACGGGTTGCGCCACCGGCCGGGCTGACCGGAATCGGCCCGCGGCCCGGACCGGCGCTGACAGACTCGGCCGGTGGGCTCGTACGGGTGGCGGGGACGCCTGGGGCCGGCCGTGCCGGTGGCCCCGGGCGCCCGGGTCGACCGGTTCGAGATCTTCTTCGACCTGGTCTTCGTCTTCTCGTTCTTCATCATCACCCGGGCCACCGCGCTCGAGGTGACCGGCGGGGCGCTGCTGCACGCGCTGCTGGTCCTCGCCGTGCTCTGGTGGTCGTGGGTGGTGCACAGCGTCGTCGCCACCCGGGTACGCCTCGGCGAGGGCTTCGTCCCGGTGCTCATGACAGTCGGCATGGCCGCGCTGTTCACGTTCGCGCTGTCGCTGCCGCACGCGTTCCGCGACCCGCGCGGCAACGAAGCCGGGCCGATGGTCGCGGCGCTCAGCTACACCGTCCTGCGGCTGGTGCACCTGCTGCTCTACCGGCACGCCGTCCGGGACAGCCCGAACGAGCGCCGGCAACTGATCCGGTTCGCCCCCGAGGTGGTCGGCAGCACCGCGCTGCTGCTGGTCGCCGCGCTGCTGCCGCCGAGGATCGACGACCTGTTCTCGGCGGCGGTGCTGCGGGACGTGCTGTGGGCCGGCGTCATCCTGCTCCAGTACGGCACCGGCATCCTCGCCGGCACATGGGGCTGGGGCGTCGCGTCCGCCGAACACTGGACCGAGCGGTACGACCTCATCCTGATCATCGCGCTCGGCGAGTCGGTCATCTCCGTCGGCGTGGGCAGCAACCTGCTCGGCCAGCCGCCCACCTGGCCGGCCGTGGCGGCGGCGGTGCTCGGCATCTTCTTCACCGCCGCGCTCTGGTGGGCGCACTACGACATGGTCGGGCCGGCCGCCCGGATCGCCCTGCACGTCGCGCAGGACGGTCCCCGGGTGGCGATGGCCCGGGACGCGTACGCGTACCTGTTCCTGCCGATGATCGCGGGCATCATCCTGTTCGCGCTCGGCGCCGAGACGATCGTGCACGGGATCGCCGACCCGAACGTGCCGCCGAGCGAGCCGGCCCATGGTCCGGGCGTGCCGCTGCTGTACGGCGGCGTGATCTGCTACCTGTGCGGCAACATGCTGTTCCAGCTGCGTACCCTGCGCACGGTGAGCTGGACCCGGGTCGGGACGGTGCTGCTGCTCGGCGTGGCCATCCCGGTCGCGGAGCGGGTGCCGGGGCTGGCCGCGCTGGGCATGCTGACCGCCCTCACAGTGGGCATGGTGGCCGTCGAGGTGATCGTCTTCGCCGAGGGCCGGCAGGCGCTGCGCAAGCTGGTCTTCGAGGAGCGCGCCAGCCACGAGGCGCACGAGGCGGCCTGGCGGGCCCGGTGGCACGAGCAACCCGAGGACCGCGACGCGAACGGATGAACGCCGCCGTGTGACGTTCGGCCGTCGGCAGAATCGGCGCGTGCGGGGTGGCCGGCGGCGCGGCGTGCGCCGATGCTGAGGCGATGGCGACCTTCTCCGTACAGGCGCAGCCCACCGACGCGGCGAGCTGGACCGAGCTGGCCCGTACCGTCGAGGCGGCCGGCTTCGACGCGCTGTTCGCGGCCGACCACCCCGGCTCCTGCGCGTCGCCGTTCGTCGCGCTGGCCGCTGCGGCGGCCGTGACCAGCAGGCTGGGCCTCGGCTCGTACGTCTCCAACGCCGGCGTCCGCGAGCCGATCCTGCTCGCCGCCGACGTGGCCACCCTGGACGTGGTCTCCGGCGGGCGGGCCCGATTCGGCGTCGGCGCCGGCCACACGCCGGCCGAGTGGCGGGCCGTCGGGCGCGAGCGCCCGGACGTCGCCGGCCGGGTACGCCGCTGCGTCGAGGTGGCCGAGGCGGTCCGGGCGCTGCTGGCCGGCGACGAGGTCACCGTGGACACCGGGGACCTGACGACGTACGCGGCACGGCTCGACCGGCCCCGCCCGGTCCAGGACCGGATCCCGCTGACCGTCGGCGCTTCCAACTCGACGCTGCTGCGCTGGGCCGGAAGGCACGCCGACGTGGTCGGCCTGGCCGGCTTCGGCCGTACGCTGCCCGACGGCCACCAGCACACCGTCCGGTGGCGGGCCGACCAGATCGAGGCGCAGCTCGCGCACGTGGCGGCCGGAGCGGCCGGCCGGGAGACGCCGCCGGTCCTGGAGGCGCTGGTCCAGCACGTCGCCGTCACCGACGACGCGGAGGCGGCCGCCGCCGGGACGGCCGCCGAGACCGGGCTCACCCCGGCGGAGGTGCTGGCCACCCCGTTCGTGCTGGCCGGGACGCCCGACGAGATCGTCTCGGCCGTGGCCGGGCACCGGCGCCGCTGGGGCGTCACCCGCTTCGTGGTACGCGCCGGGGCCGTCGACGCGCTCGCCCCGCTCCTGCCCCGGCTGGCGGGAAAAGAGCTGGACTTCGAGCACACTCGAAAGTGAACACTGGGCGCATGACGACGACACGACGGCTGGGCCGCAGCGGCATCGAGGTCAGCGCGATCGGCATGGGCTGCTGGGCGATCGGTGGCCCGCTCTGGGACGGCACCCAACCGCTCGGCTGGGGCGAGGTGGACGACGACGAGTCGGTGCGTACCGTCCACCGGGCGCTCGACCTGGGCGCGACGCTGTTCGACACCTCCAGCAACTACGGCGCGGGGCACAGCGAGCGGGTGCTCGGGCGCGCGCTCGCCGGCCGCCGGGACCGCGCGGTCATCGCGACCAAGTTCGGCTATCCCACCGACGAGGAGACCCGCCAGGCGCTCGGCGAGGACGCCAGCCCCGAGTACGCACGGCGCAGCCTGGAGGGTTCGCTGCGCCGGCTCGGCACCGACCACGTCGACCTCTACCAGCTCCACCTGGGCGGCCTGCCGGTGCCGCGGGCACTGGACCTCGTCGGCACCCTGGAGGACCTGGTCGCCGAGGGAAAGATCCGGGCGTACGGCTGGAGCACCGACGACCCCGCCTCGGCGCGCGCCTTCGCCGAGGCCGGACCGCACTGCGCGGCGATCCAGCACGACCAGTCGGTGCTGCGGGACAACGCCGCCATGCTCGCGGTCTGCGCTGAGTTCGACCTGGCCGCTCTGAACCGGGGGCCGCTGGCGATGGGCCTGCTCACCGCGAAGTACCAGGATGCTCCCACCGCACGGGGCGACGACGACGTGCGCGGCGTGGCACCGGAGTGGCTGGACTGGTTCACCGGCGGCGTACCGCGCGCCGAGTGGGCCGAGCGGGTGGCCCGGGTCCGTGAGGCGCTGACCGCCGACGGCCGCACGCTCGCCCAGGGCGCGCTGGGCTGGCTGCTCGCCCGCAGCCCGCACACCCTGCCGATCCCCGGCTGCCGGACCGTCGGGCAGGCCGAGGAGAATCTCGGCGCGCTGGCGTACGGGCCGCTGCCGGAGGCAGCCTTCGCCGAGGTGGAAAGACTGCTCGCCGACCTGCGCACCGCCAAGGCCGACGCCTGACCAGCCAGGCCGGGCCGGCCGGCTGAGGGCGGCGCCGGTACGCAACCGGTGGGCGTGACGAGTGAGTGATTTCGCTCAACGCATCCGAATCGCGCCGCGTACTCGAAGATGTGAGCATGCGGATCCTCATGGCCGGCGCGTCCGGTTTCCTCGGCACCCGACTGGTCGACTGCCTCACCGCGGACGGCCACCAGGTCACCCGCCTGGTCCGCCGCCCGCCACGCACACCCGTCGAACGGCAGTGGAACCCCTCCGCCGCACAGCTGGACCCGCAGTGTGTCGCCGACGCCGACGTGGTGGTGAACCTGGCCGGCGCCGGGGTGGGCGACAAGCGCTGGAACGACGAGTACCGGAAGGTGATCCGGACCAGCCGGGTGGACAGCACCACCACGCTCGCCATCACGATCGCCGGCCTGCCCGCCGCCGACCGGCCCGCGGTGCTGCTGAACTCCTCCGCCGTCGGCTGGTACGGCAACACCGGCGACCGGACGGTAACCGAGGAGGCACCTGCGGGTGAGGGGTTCCTCGCCGACGTCTGCCGCGTCTGGGAGGCCGCGACCCGCCCGGCCGAGGACGCGGGCGTACGGGTGGTGCGCCTGCGTACCGGACTGCCGCTGCACCGCGACGGCGGCCTGCTCAAGCCGCAGCTGCTGCCGTTCCGGCTCGGCGTCGGCGGCAAGCTGGGCAACGGGCGGCAGTGGCTGCCGTGGATCTCGATGCGGGACTGGCTCGACGCCGCGAAGTTCCTGCTGAACCGCGACGGCATCGCCGGCGCGGTGAACGTGGTCGGCCCGGCGCCGGTCACCAACGCCGAGTTCACCAAGGAACTGGCCCGCCAACTGCACCGCCCGGCGATCATGCCGATCCCGGCGGTGGCGCTGAAGGTGGCGCTCGGCGGTTTCGCGCAGGAGGCGCTGACCAGCGCGCGGGTGCTGCCCGCCGTGCTCGACAAGGCCGGCTTCTCCTGGGCGCACCCGGACCTGGCGGGCGCGCTGCGCGCCGCCCTCTCCGAGTGACCGGCCGAGGGCGGCGCGACGCGGCGGATCAGCAGCCGATCACCCAGTACGCGGGCCCGGTCTGCTTCAGCGTGCTCTTGTAGAAGGTGTTGTAGAGGCCCATCCGCTGCCCGCTGCCGAGCGCGTAGGCGTAGCCACCGGACTGGTAGGCCCGCCCGGCCACGACGTGCGCGTAGTTGCTGGCGGTGACGCAGGCCGGCGCGCTGGTCGGCGTGGGCGAGGCGGTCGGCGTGGGCGAGGCCGTCGGCGTGGGTGACGCCGTGGCCGTCGGGGTCGGGCTCGGCGAGGCGCCGCCACCGCCGAGCCCGAAGAAGACCGCGTCCCGGTACGTCGAACAGATGGTGTCCAGGAAGTACGCCCCGGCGGTGCCGCACTGGTCCGCGCCCGTACCCGGGTCGACGGGGGTGCCGTGGCCCATCCCGGAGACCCGGTAGAGGCGGACCTGGTCGGCGCCGTAGACCTCCAGGCTCGTGCCGGCCGGCAGCGTGGACGTGCTGGTCGGGGTGGTCGACACGCCCAGCACGTTCGTCCACTGGTCCCGCGACTCGGCGGCGTTCGCGGTCGCCACGGTGGTGTCGCTGGTGCCGTGCCAGATCGCCACGCGGGGGCGCTTGCCGGTGTACCCGGGGTACGCGCCGCGGACCAGGTCGCCCCACTGCGCCGGGGTCTTGTCCACGCCCGGGTTCATGCAGCTGAACGCGGTGACGGTGCTGGTGGCGCAGCGGTACGGGATGCCGGCGATGATCGAGCCGCCGGCGAAGACGTCGGGGTAGGCGGCGAGCATGGCCGCGCTCATCGCGCCACCGGCGGAGAGGCCGCTGACGTAGACGCGGGCGCCGTCGGTGCCGTAGGTGGTCTTGGCGTAGTCGACCATCTGCTTGATCGACAGCGCCTCGCCCTGGCCGCGTGCGGTGTCACCGGTCTCGAACCAGTTGAAGCAGGAGTTGGCGTTGTTGCCGCTGGGCTGCTGCGGCGCGATGAGCGTGAACTTCCACTGGTCGGCGTACTTCTGCCAGCCGGAGTTGGTGACGTACGTCGAGGCGTTCTGCACGCACCCGTGCAGCAGCACCACGGCGGGCGCGCCGGTGGGCAGGCCGTCCGGGCGGTACGCGTACATGGCCAGGTTGCCGGGGTTGGAGCCGAACCCGGTGACCTGGGTCAGCGAGGCGGCCTGGGCGGGAAGGGCGGCGACCAGCGCGGTGGCCGCGGCCAGCACGACCCCGGCCGCCGCCCCGGCGACGCGGGCGATGAGGGATGAGGAGCGGGGCACGGGGACCTCCCGATCGTGGAATGTGAACTGAGTCACCTCCGAGTTGCCGAGACGTTACGGCCGCGTTTCGTCACACCGGAATGGCCGCCGCTCACACATTCACGGTCACCGAAGTGTGCGGCGAGTTCCGTGTCCGGGCGGTCTGCCCAGGTCCGGTTGGTAACGTCCGCTGCGTGCCCTCCTCCCCGTCCCCGGCCGCCGGCCCGGCGCCGACGCGCGTCCGCGACCGGCGCGCCGACCTGCTGGTCACGCTCGCCGCGCTGGCCCTGGCCCTCTGGGTGACGAGTGGCATGTGGCGGGATCCGAACAGCCGCGCGATCACCGTCAACTCCAGTGACCAGGCGCTGTTCGAGTGGCTGCTGGCGTTCGGCGGGCACGCGCTGACCCACGGGCAGAACCCGCTGTACACCACTTTGATCAACGTCCCGGACGGGGTGAACCTCGCGGTCAACACCTCGATCACCGTGTACGCGGCGGTCTTCGCGCCGCTGACGTACCTGATCGGGCCGCCCGCGACGTTCCTGGTGATCCTCACGCTCAACCTGGCCGCGACGGCGGTGGCCTGGTACTGGCTGCTCAGCCGGCATCTGGTCCGCAGCCGGCTGGCCGCCGGGGTGGGCGCGCTGTTCATCGCCTTCTGCCCGGCGATGGTGTCGCACGCCAACGCGCACCTGAACTGGACAGCGGGCTGGCTGGTGCCGCTGCTGATCTGGGGCGTGTTCCGGCTGCGCCGGCCGGGCCGGGCGGTCACCGGCGGGATCGTGCTCGGCCTGCTGGTGGCTGTCGCGTTCTCGATCGCCGCCGAAGGGCTGTTCTTCACCGCGCTGGCGCTCGGCGTGTTCCTCGCGGTGTGGGCGCTGCACCCGGCCCGCCGGTCCGAGGTACGCGCCGCGCTGCCCCGGATGGCGGCCGGGCTGGGCGTGACAGCGCTCGTCGCCGGGGCACTGCTGGCGTACCCGCTCTGGCTGCACTTCCTCGGACCGCAACGGTTCCACGGCACCGGGTTCGACCCGTTGATCCACTCCGAGGACATCGCCGCGTACGGGTCCTATCCGCGCCGGTCGCTCGCGGGCTGGGCCGGGTGGGGCACCTCGCTCGCGCCCAACCCGACGGAGGAGAACTCGTTCTTCGGCGTACCGCTGCTCCTGCTCGCCGCCGCCTGCTTCGCGCTGCTGTGGCGGCGCGCGGACCGCGCGTTCCGGGCCACCCTCGCGGCGCTCGGGGTGACCGCAGTGGTCTTCGCGGTGCTGTCGTGGGGGCCCACTGTGAAGTGGAACGGCCGCCGCTTCGACCAGACGCTGCCGTTCGGGGTGCTGGACAACCTGCCGGTGATCAACGCGGCGTTGCCGTCCCGGCTGGCGCTCGTGGTCGCGCCGGTCATCGGTCTGCTGCTGGCGTACGCGATCGACTCGCTGCGTGCCCGGCCGCCCCGGCGCCGGGTGAGCGGGCTCGCCTGGGCGCTGGGCTTCGCCGCGGCGCTGCTGCCGCTGGTGCCCACGCCGCTGCTGACCAGCGTCCGCGAGCCGATCCCGCAGTTCATCACCAGCGGCGCCTGGCAGCGTTACGTCCCGCCCGACGGGGTGCTGACGCCGCTGCCGCTGACCGTGGACGTCTACCCGGACGGGCAGCGCTGGCAGGCGTACGCGCTCGCCCACCGGCAGGGTGAGTTCCGGATCCCGTCCGGCTTCTTCCTCGGGCCCGGCGGGCCGGAGGGCCGGGGCCGGATCGGCCCGGTACCGCGCACCTTCGACTCGCTGATGGACCAGGCGGGCCGGACCGGGCTGGTGCCGATCATCACCGACGGCAGCATCCGCGAGTCCCGGGCGGACCTGCGCTACTGGGGGGTCCAGGCGGTGGTGCTGCCGGACCGGGTGCACGGCGCCAAGTTCGACGTCGACGAGGAGGCGCTGCGGCGCACCGCCACCGCGCTGCTCGGCCCGCCCGAGCGGGTGGAGGACGTCTGGCTGTGGCGGGTGCCGGCCTGACCACCGCCGTGTCCCCCGCGATGGCGACGAGGCTCACGGGTCCGGTTCCCGGAGGGCGGGACTAGGCTGGACGGGTGAGCGTGACGACTTCCGGGCTGACCGCCGTCCGCGCAGGCCTGCTCGACTACCAGGCCGCCTGGGACGAGCAGCGCCGGCTGCACGAGGCGGTGGTGGCCGGCGAGCAGGGCGACACGGTGCTGCTGCTGGAGCACCCCAGCGTCTACACCGCCGGCAAGCGCACCGAGCCGTGGGACCGGCCGATGGACGGCACCCCGGTGGTGGACGTGGACCGCGGCGGGAAGATCACCTGGCACGGTCCGGGGCAGCTCGTCGGCTACCCGATCGTCCGGCTGCCCGACCCGGTCGACGTGGTCGCGTACGTCCGGCGCACCGAGCAGTTGCTGATCGACGTCTGCGCCGAGTTCGGGCTGTCCGCCGGCCGGGTCGAGGGACGCAGCGGCGTGTGGGTGCCGGAGGACGACCGGGGCCCGGCCCGCAAGGTCGCCGCCATCGGCATCCGGGTGGCGCGCGGCGTCACGCTGCACGGCTTCTCCGTCAACTGCGACTGCGACCTGGGCTTCTTCGACCGGATCGTGCCCTGCGGCATCCGCGACGCCGGGGTCACCTCGCTGACCGCCGAGCTGGGCCGGCCGATCACCGTCGCCGACGTGCTGCCGGTGGTCGAGCGGCACCTGCCGACGTTGACGCAGGTCTGAGCCCCGTGCGGCTCGACCTGGTCACGCTCGTCGTGACCGAGTACGACCCCGCGATCGCCTTCTTCACCGAGGTGCTCGGGTTCGAGCTGGCCGAGGACAAGCCGTCGCTGACGAACGACGGCCGGCCCAAGCGCTGGGTGGTCGTACGCCCGCCGGGCGGCGGCACCGGCCTGCTGCTGGCCCGTGCCGACGGCGAGCACCAGGCCGGCGCGGTCGGCGACCAGACCCACGGCCGGGTGGGCTTCTTCCTCCAGGTCGACGACTTCGAGGCGGTGCACCGCCGGATGGTCGACGCGGGCGTCGAGTTCGTCCGGCCGCCCCGCACCGAGCCGTACGGCCGGGTCGCGGTCTTCCGCGACATCGCCGGCAACTCCTGGGACCTGCTCGGCCCGGCCTGACCGCTCGGCGGCGCGGTGTGCGACCGGTCCGGATCGCCGCCCGCCCAGGGCCACCGCCCGCCCAGGGCCACCGCCCGCCCAGGCCCGCCGCCCACCCAGGCCCCGCCTCGCCGTCGGTCACGGTGAGTCACAAGGCTGCGCCCGCAGCATGTGGCCTCCCGCCGACTTTGCTCTGCAGCCGGATCCGCAACGGTCACTCCCGGTCAACCGCTGCGCCCGTGGCTGCAGAGCAAAGGGCGCAGACACCCTTCCCTCCCTCCCGAGGCCCGTCCGCCATAACCCCAGCTCAGCGCAATGCGTTGGCGTCGAGGGCAGCTCGACCACCCCGAACACCCTCACCGAGCGTGACCGCAAGGCCGAGCGACCTATCGTCACTCTCAGTGGCAGATCCGAGCCGATTCCGGAGAGCGGCGGCGAGACCGACGGTCCCGATGGCGAGCCCGCGCCCCGCCGTCAGGGCGTGAGGCGGTGCAGGTCGCGCGGGAAGGCGGTCACCTCCCGGACGTTCGCCGCCCCGGTCAGCCGGGCGACGAACCGCTCCAGCCCGATCGCGAAACCGCCGTGCGGCGGCATGCCGTGCCGGAACGCGTCCACGTACCCGGCGTACGGCTCCACCGGCTCGCCGCGCGCCGCCAGGGCGGCCAGGTAGTCGGCGTGCCGGTGCAGCCGCTGCCCGCCGGTCACCAGCTCCACGCCCCGGAACAGCAGGTCGAAACCGTTGGAGTACGCGGGCCGGGCCGGGTCCGGATGGGTGTAGAAGGGGCGCTTCGCCATCGGGTACCCGGTGACGAAGAGGAAGTCGCAGCCGTGCTCGCGGAGCGCCCACTCCCCCAGCGCCCGCTCGTGCGCCGGCGCAAGGTCGGGTTCGTCCGCCGGCGCTCCGGCGATCTTCAGCGCGTCGGTGAAGTGCACCGCCGGGATCTCGGCCGGCACCTCCGGCACCGTCACGCCGAGCGTCGCCAGCGCGCCACCGGCCCGCTCGCCGACCGTCGCCACCATCCCGGCCAGCGTCTCCCGCAGCACCGCCATGACGTCCCGGTGGTCGGCCACGAAGCCCAGCTCCACGTCGAGCGACGTGTACTGGGCCAGGTGGCGCACCGTGTCGTGCGGCTCGGCGCGGAACACCGGCCCCACCTCGTACACCCGCTCGAAGACGCCGACCATGAGCTGCTTGTAGAACTGCGGCGACTGGGCCAGGTAGGCGGGCCGCCCGAACCAGTCCAGCGCGAACACGTTCGCCCCGCTCTCGGTGGACGAGGCGACCACCTTCGGCGTGTGCACCTCGACGAAGCCCCGCCCGTCGAGCGTGGCCCGGAAGCCGGACACGGCCGCCGCCGAGATCCGCAGCGCGGCGGAGCGGACCGGGTGCCGCAGCGCGACCGGCGCGTGGTCGAGCTGAGTGGGCAGGGTGGCGGTGAGCACCGGCCGGTACAGGTCGAACGGGGGCGGGACGGCGGGCGGCCCGAGCGGACGTACCGTCGGCTCGACGACCTCGACCCCGGCGGGCGCGGTGGGGTTCGCGACCACGGTGCCGACGACCTCGACGACAGTCTCCTCGGTGAGCGCCTCGATCTGCTCCCGCACGGCGGGCGCGGCGACCACCACCTGGGCGAGCCCGGCGGCGTCCCGGACGATCAGGAAGGCCACCGACTTGAGCAGCCGGCGGCGGTGGACCCAGCCGGCGAGCCGCACTGTGGCGCCCACACGGGCGGGGAGTTCTGTGGACAGGATGCGTTGCACGACGACTACCTCCTTGACCAATCGCAACGCGATCCCCAGGGAGGTGTGGGCGAGCGGGAACCTCGCGGTGCCACCACACCTTCGCCCCCGCCAGGGCGGGAGCCTCGTTCGTCGCCTTTTCACCGGGGCCGGCCGGGCGGGCTCTACTGGGCGCGAAACGCCGTTCTTCCCGCAGCTCGGGAGGGTCTTCGCGGACCGGCGCCAGACCGCCTCACAGCAACCGGCGGCTCTCTCGACTGGCGGATCGGCCCGTTACTCGGCTCCGTCACAGCTCTGCCCGGCACGCTAGCACCGCACGCGCCGCGCTGTGACCGGGTTTTTTCGCCCCTGGTGTCCGGTGTCACAGCCATTCCGGCGTGACGGCCGTCGCCCTCGTTCATCGACCGGCACCGACCGGCGTACGCTCGGTTTTGTGACGATCGAGCAATCCGCGCCGACGACTGAGCAGCCAGCGCGCACCGCGACTGTCGCCCCGGAGGGGCGGCGGATGCTGCGGATCGAGGCGCGCAACGCCGAGACGCCGATCGAGCGCAAGCCGCCGTGGATCAAGGTCAAGGCCAAGATGGGCCCGGAGTACACCCAGTTGCGCGGGCTCGTCTCGCGCGAAGGGCTGCACACCGTGTGCCAGGAGGCCGGCTGCCCCAACATCTACGAGTGCTGGGAGGACCGGGAGGCCACCTTCCTCATCGGTGGTGACCAGTGCACCCGGCGCTGCGACTTCTGCCAGATCGACACCGGCAAGCCGGCCGAGTTCGACGCCGACGAGCCGCGGCGCGTCGCCGAGTCGGTCGCCGCGATGGGTCTGCGCTACGCGACCATCACCGGTGTCGCCCGCGACGACCTGCCCGACGGCGGGGCCTGGCTCTACGCCGAGACGGTCCGGCAGATCCACGCGCTTCAGTCCGGCTGCGGTGTCGAGCTGCTGATCCCCGACTTCAACGCGGTGCCCGAGCAGCTCGCCGAGGTCTTCGGCTCGCGGCCCGAGGTGCTGGCGCACAACGTGGAGACCGTGCCGCGCATCTTCAAGCGGATCCGCCCGGCGTTCCGCTACGAGCGTTCGCTGGACGTGATCCGCCAGGCGCGGGCCGACGGCCTGGTCACCAAGAGCAACCTGATCCTCGGCATGGGCGAGGAGCGCGCCGAGGTGTCCCAGGCGCTGCGCGACCTGCACGAGGCGGGCTGCGAACTGATCACCATCACGCAGTACCTGCGCCCCTCCCCCCGGCACCACCCGGTGACCCGCTGGGTCAAGCCGGAGGAGTTCGTCGAGCTGCGCGAGGAGGCCGAGGAGATCGGCTTCGCGGGCGTGATGAGCGGCCCGCTGGTCCGCTCGTCGTACCGCGCGGGCCGCCTCTACCAGCAGGCGCTCGATGCCCGCCGGGAGGTCACCGTCGCCGGCTGAGGCCGGCCGACCACCGCGTCACCCGCCGCCGGCCGCCTGCCGGATGCCATGATCACAGGCATGACCGTCGGGGTACGCGAGGAGCCACGCGAAGCCGTGCGCCCTCGTACGCCCCGGCGGCTGCCGTTGCCGACGCTGCTCGCCCTGCTCGTCGGGTTCGCCGGTGTGGGCTACCGGCTGGCGCTGCTGTTCGCCGACGCGCCGCCCACCAACAGCGACGAGGCGACGATGGGGCTGGCCGCCCTGCACATCGCCCGCGGTGACGGCTTCCCGGTGTGGTTCTACGGCCAGGCGTACATGGGCACGCTGGAGGCGTACCTGGCCGCGCCGCTGGTCGCGCTGGCCGGGCCGTCGGTGCTCGTGCTGCGGGTGCCCACGCTGGCGCTGTACGCGTTGTTCCTGCTGCTGTCCTGGCGGCTGACCCGGCGGCTCGGCGGTGACCGCTGGTACGCCCTGCTCGTCGTCGCCGTGCTGGCGCTCGGCGCGGACCGGGTGGTGAAGAACCAGCTGATCGCCGGTGGCGGCTACCCGGAGCTGAACCCGGCCGGTGCCGCGCTGGCGCTGCTGACGGTCGGGCTCTGCGTGACCGGGGCGGGCGCGCGGCTGCCCCGCTGGGCGGCCTGGGGACTGGTCGCCGGGGTGCTGCTCTGGGTGGACCCGCTGATCCTGCCGTACGTGCTGACGCTCGGCGCGCTGCTCGTGGCCCGCCGGTGGCGGGAGCTGGCCGGCCGGGCCGGGGTGGTGCTGACCGGCGCGCTGCTGCTGGGCGCGGCGCCGATGCTCGTGGACAGCATCCGGCACGGCCGCAACCCGGTGACCGCGGTACTGGCGGCCGGTGGCACGGGCACACCTGCCGACTGGGCGGACCGGCTGCACGGCGCGCTGGTCCTCGGGCCGCCGCTGGCGATGGGCTTCTGCTCCCCCGGCCGGTGTGCCACCTGGCAGCTCTGGTGGGCCGTCGCGTTTCCGGTGCTGCTGGTGCTCGCCGCGTTCACCGCGTGGCACACGCTTCGCCGTACCTCCGGCGGGCCGGGCTCGCCGGAGCGGGTGTCGGCCGGGGCGCGGCTGGCGCTGCTCGGCGGCGCTGCGGGTGTGCTCGGCGCGTACGCGGTGAGCAACGCGGCCGGGCAGACGCCGATCGAGAGCAGCCGCTACCTGTCGTGCCTGGCGGTCGCCGTGCCGGCCCTGCTCTGGCCACTGTGGCAGGCCGCCCGCCCGCTCGCTGCTCACCGGCTGACGGCGCGCCGCCAGCTCGCCGAGGTGGCGGCATCAGACCGGCCCGCCGAACGCCAGCTCGCCGAGGTGGCGGCATCGGACCGGCCCGCCGAACGCCAGTTCGGCGAGGTGGCGGCATCAGACCGGCCCGCCGAACGCCAGTTCGCCGAGGTGGCGGCATCGGAGGAGGGTGGATACCGCCATCTCCCCGAAGTGGAGTCGATCAAGGCGGCGCGAGGGCGGAGGGCCCGGATGGCGGGGGTCGGGGCGCTGGCGGTTATCGCGGGGGTGCTCGGCACCGGCGTGGCGGCCACTGTGGACGTGGCGCGGACCGCGCCGGGCGTGCACGCCGAGGCGGACCGGCACCGGTCGCTCGTGGACACGCTCGGCGCGCTCGACGTGCGGAACGTCCGCGGCGGCTACTGGACGTGCAACCGGCTCACCTACGCGACAGGCGAGAACGTGCTCTGCGCCGTGGTCGACGACGACCTGACCCCCGGTTTCGACAGGCTGCCCGCGTACCGGCGGGAGGTGGCCGCCGACCCGGACGCGGCGTGGGTGGCACCGGCCGGCTCGCCGCTGGCCGCGCGGCTGGACGAACGCGTCGGCGCCGAATCGGACGCGCTCGACGTGGTCGCGGTGGCCGGCTGGCGGATCTACCTGCCCCGCCGCTGACGCAAGCCCGGCCGGCTACCGGCCCGGCCCGGCGCTCGGCTGTGGCGCTCGGCTGTGGCGCTCGCTGGCCCGGCGCCCGGCCGGCCTAACGCTCGACCGGCCCGACGCCCGACCGGCCCGACGCCCGACCGGCCCGACGCCCGACCGGCCCGACGCCCGACCGGCCCGGCGCTCGATCGGCCTGACGCGTCCTGACGCGAAGCGGGATGGTTCGGCGCGCTACCGGGCGCGGCGCTGTGCCGGGGCGGGCGGCGGAGGGTCGAGCAGGCCGAGGCGGTGGGCCAGCGCGGCGGCCTCCACCCGGTTGGTCACGTCGAGCTTGGCGATGATTCGGGACACGTGCACGCTCGCCGTCTTCGGTGAGATGAACAGGCGCTCGGCGATCCGGCTGTTGCTGTGCCCCTCGGCGACCAGCCGCAGCACCTCCTGTTCCCGGCTGGTCAGCAGGTCCGGCCCGGGTCGCCCGGTGCCGCGCAGCCCGACCCGGCGGGCAAGCGTCGCCGCCTGCTCGCCCAGCGGGGTGGCACCCAGCCGGGCGGCCAGCTCGGCCGTCTCCCGTACCGCGGCAGCCACCTCGTCCCGCTCGCCCGCCGCCGCGGCCGCCTCGGCCAGCCCGAGCAGCGCCCGGCCCAGCGGGTACGGCTGCCCGGCCGCCCGCCACGCCGCCACCGTCGCCCGCCACGCGGCGAGCGCGTCGGCGGGACCGGTGGGCGCCGTCCCGCCGAGGATCGCGGTGACGTGGGCGGCGTGGGCGTGCTCGGCCGGGTGCCGGGCCGGCAGCGCGGCGGCCACCGCCGACACGTCGGCGGCGAGCGTCGCGTCCCCGGTCAGCGCGGCGGTACGCGCCAGCGCGTTCAGCACCGGCCAGCCCTCGCGGGGCAGGTCGGCCAGGTGCGCGTCGGCCAGGGCGGCGCGCGCCGCGCGTACCGCCTCGGGCTTGTCGTCGGCGGCGAGCGCGGCCTCCACGCGCAGCTCGTGCAGCGGCAGCCGGTGGTTCGGCCAGAGGTACGGGCGGCCGAGGAACGCCAGCGCCCGCCCGACGACCTCGTCCGCGCCCGGATGGGCGCGGGCGAGGTGGAGCCCGGCGCGCAGTTGCAGCCAGTGCAGCCCGGACACGCCGGGCGGGTCGATGCGGGCGGCCTCGGCGCAGGTGGCGTCCGCCTCGTCCCAGCGGCCCAGCGCGATCAGCGCCTCGGCCCGGTTCGACAGCAGGTACGCCCCGATCGAGCGGCTGATGCCGACCCGGCGCGCCTCGCTCACCCCGGCCGAGGCCGCCTGTTCGGACTCGTCGTATCGGCCCAGCTCGTAGAGCACGTCGGAGAGGAAGACCAGTGCGCTGACCAGGGCCCACGAGTCGTCGGCCGCACGGGCCCGCGCCTCCACCCGGCGCAGCTCGGCCAGCCCCAGCTCCGGCGTGCCGTCGATGCGGTGCAGCAGGGCGATCCGGGTGGGCAGCAGCACCAGGTCGGTGCCGACCTCGGACGCGCCGGCCGCGGCCTCGGTGGCGACCGAGGCGGCCTCCCGAGGGTCGACCTTCATCAGGTGCGACGCGATGTCGGCGAGCACGCCGAGCCGTTCCGGGCCGTGCGGCGCACCCGCCGCCAACCGGTACGCCTCGCGCAGCTCGGCCGCGCCGTCGCTCTTGCCGAGCAGCGCGAACAACCGGCCCCGGTGGTCGAGCAGGCGCGCGGCGCGCAGCGGTTCGGCGTCGGAGTCGACCTCGGCCAGCGCGGCCCGGGTGAGCGTGAGCGCCCGGCTGAGGTCTCCGGCGGTCACCGCCGCGGTGAGCGTGTCCTCCAGCACCCGCAGATGGTCCATGCCGAGCCGGTCGGCGGCGTCGGGCACCTGCTCCCAGAGTTCGAGGACGCGCTCCAGCAGCCGGCTCTGCTCGGCGTACGCGTACCGCTCGGCCGCCGCCTCGGCGGCGACCCGGGCCGCGGTGAGCGCGCGCGGGTGGTCGTGTGCCGCGTACCAGTGGTGGGCGATCTCGGCCGGCGCGCGACCGGCGGCGACCAGGTGCGGGTTGGCCTCGATCGCCGCGGCGTACCGGGCGTGCAGCCGCGCGTGCTCGCCCGGCAGCAGGTCGTCGTGCACGGCCTCGCGGACCAGCGCGTGCCGGAACTCGTAGTCGCCGTCCGGGTCGGCCACCACGAGCTGACCGGCGACGGCGGCGCGCAGCGCGTCCTCCAGTTCGGCCTCGGGCAGGCCGGCCACCTCGGCGAGGAGCTGGTGGGCGAACCGGGTGCCCCCGGCGGCGGCGATCCGCAGCACCCGCTGGGCCGGCTCGGGCAGCCGGTCGACGCGGGCCAGCAGCAGGTCGCGCAGCGTCTCCGGGATGGCCGCGCAGCCGACCGGGCCACCGGCGGCGGCCAGCTCCTCGATGAAGAACGGGTTGCCCTGGGTGCGTTCGTGCACGTCGTCGACGGTCCGGGCGACCTGCTCGGTGCCGAGCAGGTCGGCCAGCACGGCGGCGGTGCCGTCGCGGTCGAGGCGGCCCAGCTCGATCCGGTCCACGCCGCGGACCCGGTCCAGCTCGGCGAGGAACGGCCGCAGCGGGTGCCCCCGGTGCAGCTCGTCGGTGCGGTACGTGCAGACCACCAGCAGGCGGGTGGCGCGGGCGGCCCGCACCAGGAAGCCGATCAGATCCCGGGTGGACCGGTCGGCCCAGTGCAGGTCCTCGATCACCAGCACCAGCGGGCGTTCCTCGGCGATCCGCCGGAACAGCTCGGCGACCAGGTCGAACAGGTAGCCGCGCGGGGTGTCGGCGAGGGCCGGCCCGGCGGGCGCGGCGACGCCTGCGGGCATCCGGGCCAGCTCCGGCAGCAGCCGGGCGAACTCCGCCTCGTAGCCGGCGAAGGCGGCCGGCCCGTCGTGGCGCAGCACGTCGCGCAGCGCGGCGGCGAACGGGGCGAACGGGAGGCCCGCCTCGCCCAGCTCCAGGCACTGGCCGACGAGCAGGCGCGCGCCGGCGGCGTCCACCTGCGTGCCGAACTCCTCCAGCAGCCGGGTCTTGCCGACGCCCGCTTCGCCGCCGACGAGCACCGTCGCCGGCTCGCCGGTCCGGGACCGGGCCAGCGCGTCGCCGAGCGCGGCCAGCTCGGGCCGGCGGCCGACGAGGACGGTGCTGGCGGCGCGTACGGTCACGCCGTCGAGCATGCCACGGCCCTCCGACGGCCCTACCGGGCCGATCGGACGGCGGATGGCCGCCGGTCCGGCCGCCCCCGTGACGGCCGGACCGGCGAACTCCCCCACGGCACCGGCCGCGCCCACATTCCCGGCGACGCCCACCGGTGCGGTCACCGGCGGGCGTCGGCGGGGCGGGCGTTGTGCTGGCGGCGGCTGAGCCAGCCGCGCGGGTGCCGGCGTGGCAGCGACCGGGCGAGCCGGTCCTGGGCCGCGTCGGCCTGCAGCTCGGCGGCGTGGCTGCGGTGGATGCTGAGGATGAGGTCTGCGTCGTTGCCGAACATCTCGGATCTCCCTGTCGTGCGGTGTGTCCCTGTCGAGATCGACTCTCCGCGCGAAGGTGCCCCCGGGGCATGGGTACGCCGCCTGATCTTCGGCCGTCCGGCCTCCTTACCGGCGGGCCGATTCGGGACGGCGCGGCGGTAAGGTACTCAGCCCACGGCGCAGGAGGCGGCCACGGATCAACGGGGTGTGCGCCGACCACTAGACTCTGCGGTATGGCAAAGCCCCAGGAGAAGGTCTCGTTCGGCCAGCGGCTGAAGCAGATCGGGATGGTGTTCCGGTTCACCGCCAAGCAGGACAAGTGGTTCGCGCCGCTGACCGCGGCGGCGGTGCTGATCCCGCTCGCGCTCACCGTGGTCGCGGTGATCGCCTGGGGCTGGATCTGGTTGCCGATCGGCATCCTGCTCGCCCTGCTCGCCGTGCTGATCGTGCTCAACCTGCGGTCCAACAAGGCGATGATGAACGCCGCCGAGGGGCAGCCGGGCGCGGCGGCGCAGATCATGGAGAGCATGCGCGGCGACTGGCGGGTCACCCCGGCGGTCAGCTCCACCACCCAGATGGACATGGTGCACCTGGTGGTGGGCCGGCAGGGTGTGATCCTGCTGGCCGAGGGCAACCCGCAGCGCGTACGCGGCCTGCTCGGCCAGGAGAAGCGCCGCCTGGCGAAGGTGATCGGCACCGCTCCGCTGCACGACTACGTGATCGGGCAGGGCGAGGGTGAGCTGCCGGTCCGCAAGCTGCGGATGACGCTGATGCGGCTGCCCCGCGCCCTGTCCCCCAAGGACGTCAACGCGCTCGACAAGCGGCTCAAGGCGCTCACCGCGCGGCCGCAGATGCCCAAGGGCGCGATCCCGAAGAACATGCGGCCGGCGCGTGGCGCGTTCCGGCAGACCCGGGGTCGCTGACCTCCGGCGTACGCGAGAAGGAGCCGGTCCCGTGCGGGGCCGGCTCCTTCTTCGTGCGGGTCAGCGGCGCGGGGCGTCGGTGACGACGGACCCGGCGAGCCGGTCGTGCAGGCCGCGCCGGTGCTCGTCCATGAGCAGGGCCGGCACCACGAGGGCCAGCAGGAAGCCGCGCAGCAGTCCGCGGAGCGGCCCGATCCGGCCGCCGTCGGCCCAGGACACGCAGCGCAGCCGGGTCAGGTACATGCCGGGGGTCTGGGCGAACAGGCCGATGAAGAAGCCGTACTCCAGGATCAGCACCAGGACCGGCGGCCAGCCGTCGCGCACCGGGTCGGAGAAGGCCCGGGCGACCATCAGGCACAGCACCCAGTCGATGATCAGGGCGCCGAAGCGGCGGCCGAGGCTGGGCGGGGTGAAGGCGGGATCGGTGGCGGGCGGCACCGGTGTGGCGGCGGTATCGGTCACAGCGGCCAGGGTAGCGCCGCCGCGACCCCTGACGAAAAATACGACATTCGGCATCAGAGGGTGCCGGGATGACGCTCCGCAAGCGACGTAACACGGCGGAAACAGACGAGACACGGCCGGGCAACCCCCCGGCCATAGCGTCGCCAGTAGCCAGCTAACGGAGTGGACCTGCCAGGAGGACGTGTGTTCGCCAATTCCGAGGAACTCCTGCGATACCTCGCCAACGAGGACGTGAAGTTCGTCGACGTACGTTTCTGTGACCTGCCCGGCGTGATGCAGCACTTCAACCTGCCGGTCGAGTCGTTCGACGACAGCGTCTTCACCGACGGCCTCGCCTTCGACGGATCCTCGATCCGCGGCTTCCAGGCCATCCACGAGTCCGACATGCTCCTGCTGCCGGACGTCGCCACCGCCTTCATCGACCCGTTCCGGGCCCAGAAGACGCTCGCGCTCAACTTCTTCATCCACGACCCGTTCACCCGCGAGGCGTACTCCCGCGACCCGCGCAACGTGGCGAAGAAGGCCGAGGCGTACCTCGCCGCCAGCGGCATCGCCGACACCGCCTACTTCGGCGCCGAGGCGGAGTTCTACATCTTCGACTCGATCCGCCACGAGACCTCGGCGCACCAGTCGTTCTACTACATCGACTCGATCGAGGGCGCCTGGAACAGCGGCCGGATCGAGGAGGGCGGCAACCGCGGCTACAAGACCGCCTACAAGGGCGGCTACTTCCCGGTGCCGCCGGTGGACCACTACGCCGACCTGCGCGACCGGATCGTGCGGCGTCTCGTCGACGGCGGCTTCACGGTCGAGCGGTCGCACCACGAGGTCGGCACCGCCGGCCAGTCGGAGATCAACTACAAGTTCTCCACCCTGCTGCACGCCGCCGACCAGCTCCAGCTGTTCAAGTACATCGTCAAGAACGAGACCTGGGCCGCCGGCAAGACCGCGACGTTCATGCCGAAGCCGCTGTTCGGGGACAACGGTTCCGGCATGCACACCCACCAGAGCCTGTGGCGTGGCGGCGAGCCGCTGTTCTACGACGAGACCGGCTACGCCGGCCTGTCCGACACCGCCCGCTGGTACATCGGCGGCCTGCTGCACCACGCACCCTCGCTGCTGGCCTTCACCAACCCGACGGTGAACTCCTACCGTCGTCTGGTGCCGGGCTTCGAGGCGCCGGTCAACCTGGTCTACTCGCAGCGCAACCGCTCCGCGTGCACCCGCATCCCGGTGACCGGCAGCAACCCGAAGGCCAAGCGCGTCGAGTTCCGGGTGCCGGACCCGTCGAGCAACCCGTACCTGGCGTTCTCGGCGATGATGATGGCCGGTCTGGACGGCATCAAGAACAAGATCGAGCCGCCGGCGCCGATCGACAAGGACCTGTACGACCTGCCGCCGGAGGAGTGGGGCGACGTCAAGCAGGTCCCGGGTTCGCTGCCGGAGGTGCTCAACGCGCTCGAGGCCGACCACGACTACCTGCTCGACGGCGGCGTGTTCACGCCAGACCTGATCTCCACCTGGGTCGACTGGAAGCGGGCCAACGAGGTCGACCCGGTGCGTCTGCGCCCGACCCCGCACGAGTTCGCGATGTACTTCGACTGCTGAGGTAGATCAAGGCGCCGACCTGCACCAACAGGATCAACACTGATCTTGGGTACAGGTTGGATACAACCTCACGGACGGCGGTCATGCCCGGCTCACAGCCGGCGTGGCCGCCGTTTCGTGTTGCCCGAGCGCGCCGTCAATGAGCAGCCGGATGCGGTCGAGCACGTCCGGCCACTCGTGCACTAGGTGTAATGCCCAGCAGCGTTGTTGACGCGGCTGATGGGTGGTTTGCCGCCGAGCGAGGTGTGGTTGCGGTGGTGGTTGTAGGTGTGCAGCCAGGCGGGTAGAGCGTCAGCGCGTTGCTGGTTGTTGGTGAAGGGTTGGGCGTAGGCCCATTCGTCGCACAGGGTGCGGTTGAAGCGTTCGGCTTTGCCGTTGGTCTGTGGTCGGTAGCGGCGGGTGAAGCGGGCGGTGGCACCGAGGTCGGTCAGGGCCTGGTGCCAGGCTCGGTCGCGGCGGTAGGCCAATGCGTTGTCGGTCATGACGCGTTCGACGCGGGTGATTCCGTGGGTGGCGAAGTGCTCGGCGGC